>CAMTOX010000151.1 GCA_947074225.1 uncultured bacterium | reverse complement strand
GAAGTCTGCAATAAAGTAGGTGGCATATATACTGTTGTTTCTACCAAGGCTCGTAAAATGGAAGAACATTATGGCGACCACTATATATGTGTTGGACCTGATTTAAATCAGAGTGGTGACCATTCTGATTTTATTCCTGAGTTAGAAGGTGCAATGGCTCTGTGGGCTAAAGTTCTTTATGAACAAGAAGGTATAGCAGTACGTGTTGGGCGTTGGGATATACCAGGGAAACCATTAGTTATTCTTGTAGACTTCTCTACATTTATGGATAAATGTAATGATATTTACGGACAGATGTGGCAGTGGTTTGGTGTAGACTCGCTCTATGCTTATGGCGATTATCATGAATCGTCAATGTTTGCTTATGCTTGTGGTGCAGTAATTCACAACTTCTATAACTACTTCAAACTTCAAGATAAGGCTGTGGTTGCTCAATTCCATGAATGGACTACCTCTTTTGGATTGCTCTACTGCAAACACTTTATGCCAGAAGTGGCTACACTCTTTACTACCCATGCTACCTCTATAGGTCGTTCTATAGCAGGAAATGGCAAACCACTTTACGACTATTTATTAGACTATAATGGCGACCAAATGGCTCGCGAATTAAATATGGTTGCTAAACACTCTACTGAAAAGGTTGCGGCGCATCAAGCCGATTGTTTCACCACAGTAAGTGATATTACCAACCGTGAATGTACACAGCTGTTAGAAAAGCCTGCCGATATTGTAACGCCAAATGGTTTTGAAGATGACTTTGTGCCTAAAGGAGCTCAGAAAACGAGTAAGAGACGTAAAGCGCGTCAGAAATTAATTTCTGTGGCAGAACGTTTGTTCGGCGAGAAGATAGAACCGGAAACAGTGCTCATAGCTACTTCTGGTCGCTATGAATTTAAGAACAAAGGATTAGATCTCTTTGTGGAATCTTTGGCGGCATTAAATAATCGTGAAACAGAGAAACCGCTAATAGCATTTATACTAGTGCCGGCATGGAATAGCGGTGCTCGTGAAGATCTTTTACCAGGATTAACACCAAATATATCCAATAGGTTTACGACTCACAACTTAATGGAGCCCGATAAGGATCCAATATTAGCAACACTAAATAGAGTAGGCTTATATAATAGCGCAGAACAGAACGTAAAAGTAATTTTTGTTCCAACTTACCTCTCGGGCAACGATGGTATATTTAATCTCTCTTATTACGATTTGTTGGTAGGTTTTGATTTGACACTCTTTCCTTCTTATTATGAACCTTGGGGTTATACTCCTATGGAGAGTGCAGCATTTTCCATCCCTACCATAACTACAGATTTGGCAGGTTTTGGATTGTGGGTTTCTGATACAGCACAGCCCCTCACCGAAGGTGTAGCAGTGTTGCACCGTTCAGATTACGATAGTGCACTGCTGGTAGCAGAAATGGCTGATAATTTGCAATACTATTTGAAAGCCGACAAGACAGAACGTCAGCAAATGGCCAAGAAAGCTGGAGCAATAGCACGTAAAGCACATTGGAAAGCTTTTATAGCCTACTATCAGAAGGCATTTGAGATAGCTTTATTAAAACATAAAAGCCCTAAATAAATAAATTGGGAAGTGCTTGTCAATAGTTAGCTATTTTATAGAGCACTTGCCATATAGTATTACCTTTTTTATTGAATTTATAATTCAGAGATGACATGGAAGTAAAAATGAACCATGTAAACGAGCCTACTTGGGCTGAATTTACAGTGAAAGCGAAGATGCCAAAGCAACTTGAGTGCTTAGAAGAGATGGCACATAACCTCTGGTGGGTGTGGAATGTAGATGCTAAAGCATTATACCGCAGTATGGACCCACAGCTATGGCGCACGCTAAAACACAATCCTATAGCTCTTTTAGAAGAGATTAAATTAGAGCGTTTGAACCAGTTGGTTAAAGACACCCTTTTTATGGCAGAGCTAGAACGTGTATATGCTCAGTACAAAGAATATATTGACGAGAAACCTACTTCAGAGGTTCCTTCTATTGCCTATTTCAGCATGGAATATGGATTGACCGACCATTTAAAGATCTATTCCGGTGGTTTAGGGGTATTGGCTGGCGACTATCTTAAAGAGGCCTCAGACTGTAATGTAAATATGGTAGCTATAGGATTCTTATATCGCTACGGCTATTTCACCCAAGAACTTTCGGTCGATGGGCAGCAGGTGGCTAAATATGAGGCACAGAACTTTAATCATTTGCCAATTACTCAAGTTAAGGATGCCGAAGGATATCCGGTAGTGGTAGAGGTGCCTTATCCAGACCGTGTGGTATATGCCAATGTTTGGAAAGCACAAGTGGGCAGAGTGCCACTCTATCTTTTAGATACCGACTTAGATTTAAACTCAGAATTCGACCGTGTAATTACCTACCAACTTTATGGAGGCGACTGGGAAAATCGTATCAAACAAGAGATTCTTCTTGGTATTGGTGGTGTATTAACGCTGCAAAAATTGGGTATCTCTCAACAATTATATCATTGCAACGAAGGTCATGCTGCCTTGTTGAATGTTCAACGCTTGGTAGATTGTGTGGCTAAAGGGTTATCTTTTCAAGAAGCTTTAGAAGTAGTACGTTCTACTTCGCTCTATACTGTACATACCCCAGTACCTGCTGGTCACGACTCATTTGGCGAAGATCTATTCTATAAGTATATGAGCGAATATCCTAATAAGTTAGGTCTCTCATGGAATGACTTTATTGACTTAGGACGTGAGAATCCTGGTTCGCACGAGAAATTCTCTATGAGTGTCTTTGCTTGTAACACTTGTCAAGAGGTGAATGGTGTGAGTAAACTTCATGGAATGGTGTCGCAAGAGATGTTTGCATCTATTTGGAAAGGCTATTTGCCCGAAGAACTTCATGTGAGTTATGTAACAAATGGTGTACACTTACCTACCTGGGCAACCTCGGAATGGAAAGGCGTGTACGAAAAATATTTTGGCAAGAAGTTTTATGCTAACCAATCAAGCCTCAAGGTGTGGGATAAAGTTCACGAAATTCCCGACGAAGAGATTTGGGATACGCGTATGAACTTGAAATTGAAATTGATTGATTATATCAAGCAACAGTTTGCCGATAATTGGCTTAAGAATCAGAACGACCCTTCAAAGATTATGTCTATTTTGGACCGTATCAATCCAAATGCCTTAATGATAGGTTTCGGACGTCGCTTTGCGACTTATAAACGTGCACATCTCTTATTTACCGATTTAGAACGTTTAGAACGTATTGTTAATAATCCAAACTATCCGGTTCAGTTCATCTTTACCGGTAAAGCGCACCCTGCCGATGGTGGTGGTCAGGGATTGATTAAGCAAATTATTGAGATATCGCGTATGCCTCAGTTCTTAGGTAAGGTAATCTTTTTGGAGAACTATGACATGCGTTTAGCTAAACGTCTTATCTCTGGTGTAGATGTATGGTTAAACACACCAACACGTCCGTTGGAGGCTTCAGGAACGTCTGGTGAGAAGGCACAAATGAATGGTGTGCTGAACTTCTCAGTGCTCGACGGATGGTGGTATGAAGGGTATGTAGAGGGAGCCGGATGGGCTTTAACAGATAAACGTACTTACGAAAACCAAGAGCACCAAGACCAATTGGATGCAGCAACAATATATAGCATTCTGGAGAATGAACTGATTCCACAGTTCTTTGCAAAAAGTTCTAAGGGCTACTCACCAGAGTGGATTGCTACCATTAAGAAATCGTTGGCTTTAATTACACCGCGTTTTACTATGAAACGTATGTTAGACGATTATATACGTCAGTTCTATCTACCAATGGGAAAACGCTCGGCATCGTTAATTGAGCATGACTTTGAAAAGGCTAAACAAATTGCTCAATGGAAAATTAAAATGGCTCAAGCTTGGGATAACATTCAAGTTGAATCGTTAGAAGTGAATCATATTGACCATGATACCATCATGTTAGGCGACCATCTGTTGTGCAATGCAGTTATAGATACTAAAGATGAAAGCATTAAGAATATTGGCTTAGAGATGGTAGTAATCTCTAAAGATACAGATGGTAAGGAACATTTAGTAGAGGTGAAAGAGTTCAATCTTGTGAAAACAGAGGGTAGCAAACTATTTATGCATCTGGATACTCAGGTTACTATTAGTGGTACATACCGCTTTGCTTTCCGCATGTTCCCTAAAAATCCCGACTTAGCACATCGTCAAGATTTTGCTTATGTACGCTGGATTCCTGCAACATTTACACAGAATTAATTGTAGTTATAATAGAGGTCGGTGCCATATACTCATTGTAGTATATGGCACCGATGCTTTTATCATCATACCCTTAGTTATTGAACAGGTATATAGATTTCTGTTTTTAGCTTCTCTGGAATGACACGTTGAGGATTGCTAATATATTTCTCAAAACAGAAATGTTCTCGTGGCTCATATCCTAACTTTGCCAGTAGTTCGCCATATATTCTGTCGTAAGCAGCACCAATTTCATGATAAGGGCCAATGTAGGTAAACTGTGCAAACATCCCTCCAGGTATTGTTTTAACGGCTATTTCGCCATTGGGTTGTGCCTCCTTGATTACTCTTAAACAGATATCACTTTTAAGATGCACATCTTCTGTTACTTCTGGTGAGTCGTAATAAAAACCTAAATGTTCTATTCCTGCCGTGAATAAACCTTGAGTTTTCACCTCTTGCCATAAACGTTGAAACTGTGTTCCATAATCTATTTGGCTATAGTTTCCTTTCTCTGCAATGTATATTACCTGTTTATTGGGTAATTCCATTACTTTACCTCGACTTAATTTAATGGATTTGCTCTGTTTTTCTTCTTTCATAAGTTTATAATTTTTAGTGAGTCTAAAATTACTTGGTGTTATTCCATAATACTTATGAAACGATTTACTTAAAGAAGAAGGAGTTTCATACCCCACAGAATATGCAATGTTTGAAATGGTTTCGTCGGTATATCTCAACATTCTTGCGGCAGCTTCATTACGTTCTCGAACAATATAACTTCCAATGGCTTCTCCTAAATAGCCTTTCATGATGCGATGAAAATGGAATAAAGAGAAGTGACTTATTTCAGCCAGTTGTATTAAATCTATCTTTTCATCCAAATGTTGTCCGATATATTCCACTACTTTAGCTACTCGTTTTCTATACTCTTCTTCAGTGGTTAATTTCGTTTTCATATGTTGAGACAAAGATATCGTGATACAAATGCTTCTGCTTTTCCTATATTGCTATTTTTACTTTTTTATATTCTTCGCTTTCTTCTTACGCTCTTTTGTTAGTGAAGCTAATGGTTCTAAAGCTACAACCATTGCTCTAAAGCGATCAATATTGTCAATATCTATATTATAATATTCTTTGTCACCAGGAAATGGCGGTGCCTTAACAATATCAGAGGTGTCTATATTAGGCAATGGAAAAGGTTTTAAATAGACTATGTC
>CAMTOX010000150.1 GCA_947074225.1 uncultured bacterium | reverse complement strand
GAAAACACGACCTGAAGTTAACGACTCTGCAAAGCAGAGAGTTGTCTCTTCAAGAGCAAACTTAGAGTCGTCGGCTCTGGAACCTTTATCTTCAGAAGATAAAGCAATGAAGCATGAGAGTTCAAAGAAGAGTATGATATATCTTGAAGAGACAGATATCATGAGTTTCGACCAAGAACGATTACCGGATATTCAATTACTTCGTGGTAATGTAAAGATGCGTCATGACTCAACTTATCTCTATGCCGATTCAGTATACTTTAATCAAAAAGCAAACGATTTTATTGCATTTAGTAATGTCCGCATAGAACAAGGAGATACCCTTTTTGTATATGGCGATGTGCTTTACTACGATGGTAATTCTAAAATGGCACGATTACGCGATAATGTAAGCATGTTAAATCGTGATGTTATTCTTACTACCGACAGCTTAAACTACGACCGCATTCTTAATGTGGGATACTATTTCAAAGGAGGTAAGATTACCGATGGAGAGAATGTCTTAACTTCGCAATCTGCCTATTACTATCCTGGGGTTCAAACAGCAGTCTTTCATAAAGATGTTGAGGGTACCAATCCTTCTATGGTACTAAATTCCGATACTTTACAATACAACACTGAAACTAAGGTTGCCTCTATACTTGGTCCAACTACTATAGTCTATAATACCGAAACAGAAATATATAGTGAATATGGTTGGTATAATATGGAGACAGAGATTTCTGAACTTTTAGATAACTCTGTTGTTACTCATAATGATGGTAAACAGCTAAAAGGCGATACCATTTTTTACGATAAACGTAGAGGCTTAGGTAAAGCATTTAATAATGTGGAGCTATCTGATTCTATCAACAATATGCTATTGACAGGTAACTATGGTTACTATGCCGAGAAAGGTGAAATAGGATTAGTGACCGACAGTGCCTTAATGCGAGAGTACTCGAATGGTGATACACTTTATCTTCATGCCGATACCCTCTATACCTTTGCCGACTCTACCTTTAAAGTCGTAGAAGCTTTTCATAATGTTCGTTTCTATAGAGACGACCTTCAAGGCAAAGCCGATTCTATTATCTATAATAGCCGCGATTCTGTATTGCACCTAATAACAAGACCTGTTATATGGTCAGAAAAGCAACAACTGAATGGCGATACGATAAGAGTTTATTCTAAGGAAAATAATTCCAATATTATTCATATAATCAATAATGCTTTTGCCATTCAGCAGGAAGATTCGGTAAGGTTTAATCAACTATCAGGGAAAGAGATCTTTGGTTTTATAAAAGATAAGAAACTGCAGCGTGTGGAAGTACATGGAAATGCCGAGTCGTTATTCTTTCCCAAAGATGAAGAGGAGTTAATAGGGATGAATCAAACCGAAAGTAGTTTACTAATGATTCACTTTAACGATGGGAAAATGTATCGTATTGTGGCTAAGCCAGCTCCTAAAGCTGTTACCTACCCAATAGATAAAGTAACCAAAGAGATGATGTATTTGCGTAACTATTCATGGCAAGATCAGTTACGACCAAAACGATGGCAAGATGTATTCTTGAATCCACAGATGCCGGAGCCTATAAAGAACGATGCACTGCGTCAGCAGCAGCGTGAGAAAGAGAAGGCCGACCGTGCAGCATCTCGAAAAAACAAAGATAAAGAGAACCAAAAAGCTTCTGCGCCAGAGGTAAATAAAAATAGAAATACAAGATAATAATTACACTCTTTCCGAGATAATAATTCTGTGATCTATTTTAAATAGATAATCTTTAGAAACACCAAAACATAAATATGCGCCCCCTATTTGTTATAAGTCATGACTACACGCCTCCGGAAACAGCTATAGCCTTTGCTAAGAAATTGGCAATAGATATGGAGTTTGAACTTTTATTGTTAAGTAATAAAAGTGACATTGAAGCAGATATACCAATGATTCCGTACAATAATATGGATGAGTTATCGGCGCTTGTAGAGAAGCACGATGCCGCAATGGTAATATATGAATTGGAAGATAATAGTAAGATACAATTTTATCTTAACAAAAGTCGTGAGTTACGAGTGCCTTATTTATTCGTTAAAACAGGCCAAGAAGTAGCTTTTAATCATGTTGCTGTGCCAGTAACCTTTTTAGAGGAAGAGAAAGAGAAAGCACCTTTTGCAGCTGCTTTCGGACGTTTCTGTAAATCGCAGCTTACTTTGGTAAAACCTCAAGATTATGGAACTAAGGCTCAAACCAATATAAATGCTATTAAAGGATTATTAGATACTTTCTCGTTAGAGTATCGGTTAGTTCAAGCAAAGAAAGATAGCTTCAAGGTAGAGAAAGAGGTAGTTAATCAGGCAACTACAGCTCCTTATGATATGGTGATTATTTCTGCATCCAGGGAATATGGATTAGATGATATCATTTTTGGCAGTAAAGAGAAGAAAATTTTAAAAAAGACTCAGAAACCTATTTTAGTAATTAATCCACGTGCCGACCTATATGCTCTGTGCGATTAATTATTTATACAATTATAAAACATACCTACTATGAAACATTTATTATTATTGTTATGCTTTATTCCCCTTATGCTTTTTGCCACAGATAATTATCCTGTCAAAGAGATTAATAATAAGCGTTATTATGAATATACTGTGCAACCAGGCGATGGATTATTTGGAATTGCCCGTAAGTTTAATATTACTCAAGCACAATTACATTCGGCAAATCCACAATTAGATCAAGGTTTGCGTGCCGGTCAAATTATATTGGTTCCTATTATAGAGCCTGTTGCAGAATCGCAAGAAGATGTGCTGCTTCATACGGTTGAACCTAAACAAACACTATTTGCGATATCGCGTAAGTATCATGTTACTGTCGATGAATTATTATCTTTAAATCCTGAGGCTGTAAATGGAATTAAAGTAGGAGAGGTTTTGACAATACGTAAAGGGAAAACTACAAAGACATCTGAAACAGTATCTACACCAGTAAAAGCCGATTGTAAAGTTGAGCCGGTAAAAGTGGAGAATGACGAGGCACAAAATTATGTAGTACATAAGGTGCAACGTCGTGAAACTCTATATAGCATTAGTAAACAGTATCAGGTACCTATTCACGATATCTTAGCTATAAATCCTGGTGCAGAATCGGGTATACGAACCGAGCAAGAGCTATATATACCTATGGGTGGAGCTCCTATCTCAAAATCGACACTATTACCTACTGAAACAGAATCTGCTGCCACAGCTGCTACAACTACAACACAACCAAGTGTAACAGATATAGTGCCCACACTAACCGACGATTTTATTCCGCATAGCGATTTGCTAAATGTCTCTATCCTATTACCTTTCCAAGCAGATACTCGTAATGTTGATGGGTCGGCCGATCGTTTTATAGAGTTCTATAAGGGAATTCTTCTAGCTTTAGAGAAATTAAAGCAAGAGGGAATGAAAGTCGTTGTAAATACTTACGATGTTGGTAAACATCAATCGGGGGTCGATTCAGTATTGCGTTTACCACAGTTTGCTTCAACAAACCTTATTATTGGTCCGGCCTATACGGTTCAAGTACCTGCCGTGTCGGCCTATGCACTTCAGCACCATGTAATGGCTATTGTACCATTTACATCTAAAATCTCTGAACAAGATAACCATCCTTATATCTATCAGTTTAATCCTTCGCAAGAGATTCTCTTTCCCCTTATTGGCGATGGTATGTTAAAGAGAGGATTTAAAAATTATCTTTTTGTAGAGACCGATAAGCCTACAAATAAAGGAGCTATGTTTACTCAAGAGATGAAGCGTTTGCTTAGTGCAAATAATATTAGTTATTCCACTTTTGATGCTTCTTCCGACTCTTTAGAAACACTTAAAACCCTTTTAGGGAACCAATCTACTTTGGTGATTTATGGCAGCTCTTCTATTGACGATATGCTCCCAGTGCTTAATGAGGTTAAACAATTAAACTTACCTATGGTATATCAGTGGGGGTATGAAGAGTGGCGAAATACCTTGCAACGTTACCCACGCACATACTATTATTCTCTTTTCCACGCTACACCAACAGAAGAGTATCAGAATCAATATGAGCGTTGGTTTGGTAGATTACGTAAAGTAGAGGTGCCTCGCTATGATATGTTAGGTTACGATTTAACATACTATTTCTTGCATGGTATAGCAAAGAATAACGATAGTTGGTTTTTTGTTAAGCCTAATGTAAATTGGCAATTGATGCAGTCTGAACCTAACTATATCCAGGTTAATGATGGACTATGGATGAACGTAAATCACTATTTATTCTATTTTGATGGATATGAGACTCAAAAAGTTCAATAGCCTTTGTCGGGCAAGCATGCTTCTTCTTTTGTTATCTCTTTTTGCGAATGGAGCAACTCTTCATGCGCAAGAATTTAAACCAGAGATGGCCATAGGAGCCCGTGGTGGAGCTACTCTATCTTTTATGATATTAAGGCCGTCGGTAAATCAAAGCTTTAATTTAGGACCTAATGCCGGTTTCGTTTTTAGATATATCTCCCAGAAATATTGTGGCATTCAAGTGGAACTGAATTATATTCAGAAAGGGTGGGGTGAAACATTAACCAACGGACATAAATATAGTCGGGTGCTAAACTATATTGAGATACCCGCAATGACTCATATCACTTTTGGACAAAGAATGGCTAGAGGTTTTATTAATTTAGGACCAAATATCTCTTACTTGCTGAACGATAAGACTAATGGTTACAGATGGCAAGAGTCCGGGCAGATACAGCTTACAGAGCCCATTAAAAATCATTTCGATTTTGGTATTTGCGCAGGCATAGGCTTTGAACTAAACTCTAAAGCAGGAATATATCAGCTCGAGGCTCGCTATAATTATGGTTTAGGTAATCTCTTCTCTTCAAGTTCCGGTTCACCCTTAAGCCAGTCGTCAAATCAAAATATTTCATTGAATTTAGGAATTTTGTTCCATGTTAGGTAACCTATTCTTTAATCTATAATGTAACTATCTAAATAATAAAAGAATATTTTTCTGATACAATAGTGATTAACGTTAGACAAGAGATATCAGAATATTAATCATTTATCTCCTTTGAAAATGGTGTATATGAAATAACAACTACCTATTAAACAGACCAACAAGTTTTTGACTTATAAGTTTCTTCTGTTTCGATAATTGTAATTTATGTGTTGTAATTCTGAGCTGAGCTATGATTTACTTTTTATGTAATTTCAATACTCCAATTATAGGATACAACCTTCTCAATACAAAAAAAGAGCAACCTATTTATTTAGGTTGCTCTTTTTATTCATCAATTTTTATTCGAACATATTTCTAAATCGATTGAAGAAGTTACGCGATGAACTCTCTTTCGGTTTAAAACTTGCTGAGTTTTCCATTTTTTCAATCATTTTCTTCTCTTCGCTTGAGATCGTAAGAGCACACGTCTGAACTCCAGTCAAATTCAGAAATCTCGTATGCCGTCTTCTG
>CAMTOX010000149.1 GCA_947074225.1 uncultured bacterium | reverse complement strand
TTCTATCTCATTTCATAATAAAAGAGTAGAGCAAACTTAGGTTTGCTCTACTCTGTATATGAGTTACTTTAGTATCTCTGAAAGTTTTACAAAGCCCATAGGGCGTATGCTTAACACTTGACATTTTCCCTCGCCTAATACCCCTTCAATACCTTCGCGGAAATGTTCAAGGTCGATTAATGGTACAAAGGCTAATACTGTACCTCCGAAACCTCCGCCATGAACACGATAGCCACCTTTACTGCCTAAGAGTTCATCGCAGATAGCCAATGTTAGGGCAACCTCTTGGTTATTCGGTCGAGACGATACGAAGATGTTTTGCAAATACATGTAAGAAGAGAGTCCGGATTGGCGTACTAAACTCAAAAATTCACCGAAATTATTGTCGGATAATGCCGAGAGTTGTTCGCCGGTACGTTGATTCTCACGGAAGAAGTGCAATGCCCTTAAGATGGCACGGTCGCCAACGCCATTGTGACGTAAGCCACCAAGTTGACGTAAGAATAGCTTGTCGTCGACTTCGCGCAAGTAATCGCTCTGGAAAAATTTAGCCACACTCTTCATCTCTTCGGTAATGAGTGTATACTCTTCAGAGAGGTCTATATGCACAGCACCGGTATCTATTAAACAGATTACATGATGCGTAGCTTTGAAATCAAATTCAATCTTATCGACTTCAGGCTTTATAGTGTCTCTGAAATCTATTGAAACGAATCCACCTACTGCCGATGCTATCTGATCCATCAAACCACATGGTTTGCCATAATAGTTATTCTCAGCATATTGTCCAATCTTGGCAATCTCTATAGGGTCTATTTCGCCATTGCAGTAGAGTTCATTCAAAATAGAAGCTACCAATACCTCGTAGGCAGCAGAAGAGGCTAAGCCTGACCCTTGCAATACATCGGTCATGCAGTAGCAGTCAAAACCGCCTACTTTATAGCCCATTTGCACTATTTTAGAAACTATGCCACGCACAATAGCTTCAGAAGTGCCAAACTCCTTTTGGTTTATCTCTAACTCATTAACATCTACCGGATCCATATGGAAGTTGTCGGCTTCCCAAATAATTTTGCCCTCTTTGTTCTTACGTACTGCGGCAATAATATCTACATTTATAGCTGCTGTGAGTACGCATCCATGTTGATGGTCGGTGTGGTTACCACCCACTTCTATACGTCCTGGCGACGAGAATAGCATCACCTCTTTTGCCTCTTGGAAGGAGGTAGTGAACCCATCTAACAGAGTTGCAAAACGTTCGGCATAATAGCCGGTCTCTTTTGGCTCGCAGCCATACATCACTGCCAATTTATCGGCGTAAACATCGCCTAAAAAATCGGTCTTTAATTTGTCAATCGCTTTCATAAACAGTCCAATATATATAGTTTAAAGAACAAACTACAAGGTGCTGTTTTGGTTATGCATGGTGTCCTTTAAGTGCCGATTTTAGAAAGGGTGCTGTGGTACTTATCTTGCTTTTGGCAACCTCTTCGGGGGTTCCTGTGGCAATGATTTTACCTCCATCTCTGCCTGCCTCAGGTCCCAAATCTATAATCCAGTCGGCACATTTTAGAACATCTAAATTATGTTCTATCACAATGACGGTATTTCCGCGTCCTACCAAACGGTTTAATACTCCTAAAAGCACTTTTACATCTTCAAAATGTAGCCCTGTGGTAGGTTCGTCCAATATGTATAGGGTTTTTCCGGTATCGCGTTTAGAGAGTTCGGCAGCCAATTTAATGCGTTGGCTCTCACCACCCGATAGGGTAGTGCTCGATTGTCCCAACTTCACATAGCCTAACCCTACATCTTGAAGCATCTTTAACTTGTGCAGAAAGGTTGGCATATTCTCAAAGAACTCTACCGCCTGATTAATGGTCATGTCTAATACATCGGCAATAGATTTTCCTTTAAAGCGTACCTCTAAAGTCTCTCTATTATATCTTTTCCCCGAGCAGGCCTCGCACGGCACATAAACATCGGGTAAGAAATTCATCTCTATGGTTTTGTAACCATTTCCGCCACACACCTCGCAACGTCCGCCTTTGGTGTTGAACGAGAAGCGTCCGGGTTTATAGCCACGCATTTTTGCTTCTGGTAAACCAGCAAAAAGCGTGCGAATATCGTTAAATATGCCCGTATATGTTACCGGATTTGAGCGTGGTGTTCGTCCAATGGGCGATTGGTTCACCTCAATGACTTTATCTATATGTTCTAACCCCTCTAAACGGTCGTAAGGTAGTGGTTCCTGTAGTGAACGGTAGAAATGTTTACTCAGAATTGGGTGTAGCGTTTTATTGATTAATGACGATTTGCCACTACCACTCACCCCCGATATTCCGATCATCATGCCAAGAGGAATCTCTAAATTAACATGCTTAAGGTTGTTTCCGTGAGCTCCAAATAGTTTGAGCCACTCGCCATTTCCGCTGCGTCGTGTTTCAGGAATCTTAATTGTACGAGTGCCATTTAGATAGCGTGCTGTTAAGGTATCTGTTTTCAATAGCTCTTGTGGAGTACCTTCAAAGACCACTTCACCGCCTAAGCGTCCGGCACCGGGTCCTAAGTCGACAATGTAGTCGGCTTCGCGCATCATATCTTCGTCGTGTTCTACCACAATGACCGAGTTGCCTACATCGCGCAAGTTATGCAAAGAGCGTAACAGCTTTATATTGTCGCGTTGATGCAAGCCTATGCTGGGCTCGTCTAAAATATAGAGCACATTAACCAATTGTGAGCCTATCTGTGTTGCCAAACGTATGCGTTGACTCTCTCCACCGGATAGTGTGGCCGAGGCACGTTTTAATGAGAGGTAGCCCAAGCCCACATCTAATAGGAATTGAAGGCGTGTAACAATCTCTTTAATAATTTCTGTAGCTATCTGTTTTTGTTTACTGCTTAAATCGGCTTCAACTCCTTGCATCCAAACTAACAGTGTATCTAAATCCATGGCCGTAAGGTCGGCTATAGTTTTTTCGGCTATTCTAAAGTTCAGCGCCTCATTATTGAGTCGTGAGCCACAGCAGTCGGGGCACTCCATAGGTGTGTAGAACTGATTTGCCCACTTCTGCTCACTGCTTCCCGCATTCTCATCTTGTTGCATAGAGATATAGTGTAGTAAGCCCTCATACTCGGTATAGAAGTTACTATCTTTGCCTATAGCCTCATTCTTAATGCGTAGTTTTTCATTGCTACCATTAAGTATTTCGTCGAGCCCATCTTGTGGAATCTCATTTATTGGCGTTTTAGTGGTGAAGCCATACTTCTCGCCAATGGCTTTTATTTGCCAAAATATCATGCTGCTCCGTTCCTTTCCTAATGGCACTATACCACCTTGTGCTATGGTCATAGATTTATCGGGAATCATTTTCTCCACATCTATGCGGTTTACCATGCCTAAACCTTTACACGTTGGGCAGGCTCCTTTTGGAGTGTTGAAGGAGAAGTTATGTGGTGCAGGTTCGTTGTACGATATTCCTGTGGTAGGACACATGAGTCGGCGTGAGAAATAGCGCAGTGTGCCACTCTCCTTGTCCATGAGCAGTATCACACCATCGCCTTGTTCCATGGCCACTTCCAGACTCTTCTTAAGGCGTTGGCGGTCTTTGCTGCTCACCTTGAGCTTATCAATCACCACTTCTATGTCGTGGTTCTTATATCGATCTAACTTCATGCCGAACTTCACCTCTTGAAGTTCACCATCTATGCGGACGGTAAGGTATCCCTTTTTGCGTATGCTCTCAAAGAGCTCTTTATAGTGTCCTTTACGTCCTTTTACCATCGGTGCCAAAAGGTAGCAGGCTTTTCCTTCATACTCTTTTAGGATTAGATCGATGATTTGTTCGTCGGTATAGCGCACCATCTTCTCGCCGGTGGCATAGGAGTAAGCATCGGCAGCACGTGCATAGAGGAGACGTAGGAAGTCGTAAATCTCTGTAACCGTGCCCACAGTAGAGCGCGGATTTTTATTTGTGGTCTTCTGTTCAATGGCTATCACAGGGCTTAAGCCATCAATTTTATCCACATCGGGGCGTTCAATATTTCCCATGAAGTGTCGGGCATAGGCCGAGAAGGTATCAATGTACCGACGTTGACCCTCGGCATAAATGGTGTCAAAGGCCAAGGACGACTTGCCACTGCCGCTAAGTCCTGTTACCACAGTGAGCTTATTGCGCGGTATGGTAACATCAATATTTTTTAAATTATGCACACGGGCACCCTCTACCAATATCTCTTGGCGTTCGGCAACACCTTTTTGTGCTATCTCTTTTTCGCTCATATACTTTAGAAGAAAATTAATCAACAAAGATACACCATTTTAACTAAATAGAGCTTCTATAATAACTCTATAGAACATTTTCTTGGATTTAATAATGGTGCTTTTGCATCTTTTTTATGTTTCAATCGCCTCTTTACTTCTTCTATCTCAATCTCTAGATTCTTCTTTTTCTACTTATACTCTCATTCTTAGCTCCGATAACATGCTTAAGAAGAGTGCCTAAAAGTTCTTAAACTATACGGTCTAAAATTATCTGCTTCTAACTTGCTGTGGTTTTGCCTCTCATAAGTATATAACCGGCTCTTTCACACCCTATCTCTTCTTCTTTACTGTTGTTCTGTTCTTAACAGATAATCTCCTCTATTTTATCGTAAATGAACCCCGAATGGAGTTGTTTACAAATGGGGAAGAGATACTCTTGTGGTTTCTTCTCTATTTGTAAGAATGACTCTCTTTTCTTTTACTCATACACTCACGCTCGGTATCTCTATACTTTTAACCGAATCATAAAGCAAAGCCAAGTGAGGTAAATAAATAGTAAATCGGCAGCTCCCCACACCAGTAACAGTAGTTTAATTGGTTCAAAAGGAGAGAAAAGATCCCAGAAAATCATGAAAATAACTATATAGGTGGTCAATACAAAGAGTAAGAACAGATAAATATAAGTGGCTATTTTATTACAATAAAACATTAGAAATATGCTCATTACTAATGTCATCCCTCCTACAAAAATAGGGAATACACCTCCTTCTTTAATTGTTGTTAGAACAACACTTTGTATTAACCAATAAATGGTTACTATATATACCCACGTTTGGGTATGTTTCTGCATTGAGTGTGTAAACATAGAATCAAAATTTAATGCGTTATTACTAATCCGTAAAATGGTATCTCTAAAGGTTTATTTCCGATATTTAGGTATTCAAATTTAAAATTATAACCCATTGTTTACTTCAAAAAAGCCATTACAGAATGTTCTTATGGGTTCGGTATGTGGAGCTAATTAATATAACCGAATTATTAATGGTTTTCATTGTAAATATAAGCATTGTAAGAGCACGCTCTTTAATTATAACTTGAACTTCTACTCTAACTTCTTAGAATACCTTCAGTTTGAATATTCAATTTTAAAGCCAATTACTCATTGTTGTTCTATTTATTAGTAAATGAGATCGGAAGAGCACACGTCTGAACTCCAGTCACATTCAGAAATCTCG
>CAMTOX010000148.1 GCA_947074225.1 uncultured bacterium | reverse complement strand
TTTTTATATTAGATTAGTATGGGTAATTAGATGGGGATGAAATGTATAGGGATAAGTAGGTGTTGTGAAAACTAATTAGCGTGGTTTGTCAAATAGCAGTTAATTTTATTCATTTAATAATTTCTCTAATATGAAAAAAGTTCCAGTCCTTTTTGTTTTACTATTATCATTAGTAACCTTAACATCGTGTGAAGAAGGGTCTAATGAATATTGGTGTTTGGAAAATGATACACCAGATGAATTCACCTTCTATCTTTACAAGGATAATTTAACTTCTATGTCGGTTATTTTTTACCAATCTGCAGTAGGTTCAAGTTTTGACTCAAGAGTGCCATGGAATGCCGACTCTGTGATGTTCTTCTATCGCGATACTTTTTATGTGGAGCACAGTAGAATAGGAAACAGTGTGATGAATAGAGATAATTACATTACAAGTTTAGATGAGTACGTTTTTGAGAGACCAGATGTTATACATACCTACACGGTAACAGAGAGCTATATTAAATCATTGCCTATCTCTACTGTTGAACCAGTAATGGATGGTTTTCCTAATTAATAATTAGATAGTTATACTATTAAGAGCGTTAGAATTGTTATTCATAATAACAAGATTGTCATATCATTAAAGAGAGTGCCATTTCAATGTTTTATCATTGAAATGGCACTCTCTTTAATTGTTTTGATATATTACCTAGATTTCTTTAATTAATAAATAAGATTTTTGTTGTGGCTTTTTGCTTACCATCTTTAGAGAAACACATAACCAAATAGACTCCTGTGGCAACACGTTTACCTCCCTTGCGTGTACCATCCCATGTGGCAGTGCCACCATTAGAGCGTGTTTCATATACCACATTGGCGTTGATATCGGTAATCTTAACAATAGATTCATCCATGAGTCCGGTAATGGTAATAGTGCCATGGTAGTCAGGACGTACCGGATTTGGAAAAGCATGAACGTTTTGAAATTTCTCTTTAGCTTCTGTGGCATCTGCCTGATAGGAGATTAAACCATTGGCAGTGCCAAAAAATACCTCACCAGTTGCATCGTTAATGCCTATACTTTGTATGGTATTAGACAGCAATGGGCTGTTGTCTGTTCTGAAATGATGAATGGTTTCTAAGCCATCTTCTGAGATGAGAAATACACCTGAAGTCTCTGTTCCAATCCATTTGCGATTTCCTCCATCTATAGCAATGGCATTGATTTGTTCCGATTCAAGCAAATAGTCGGCAAGGTTAGTGCCATCGTTACGTGGTATCTTTATGCGGGTAGCACGATATTCGTTGGTGAAAAGGCGTGAGCTATTTTCTAAAACAATAGGTCCAGTGCTAGTGCCAAGCCACATGACACCATTGTTATCTTGTGCCATACAGCGGAAATTAGCAGGGTTAAGTTGATTGCCATCCTGGTCGTAGAACGAACTGAACATACGCGTTTGGTCGTCGGAAGGGTCATTTAAGGTGCCATTATCATTGAAAACAAAGAGAGCTGTAGAGTTGGTGTTCTCATTACGTGGAATAAGTACCCATTTAAGATTGGCATTTCGTTTATCGATAATGATATCCTGAGACGTTTGTGCATTGCGCAAGCTATTGTAGCCAAATGGCACTACTACGCCCTCGGAATTAAGGTATTTAATGAGATTTTCGCGCGGATTTAAAAACCAAAGGTTACCCAATTTGTCAAAACAGAGACCATCTACTCGGTTGTAGAGGTAATACTCTGTAGGGTCGCTGCTATTTGGGAATAATGTTTCTATATTACTATTTGCAGCATTATAGTGACGGATGAGTCGGTCGTCGCGAAATTCATATAGCCCACCACCATATGAGGCTACAAAGAAGTGTGTTTTGTTGTGTGGGTGCGGTAATATATCGACAAAATCGGTACAAGGGAATCCGGTCTGATCGGCAATGGATTGTGTCTCAATGTTGAACCATTTGCCATTCTCGTAAATCATTACAGCTCCGGGAGTAAGGTTCTGCGATGCCCAGCGACCACCGGGAACCGCATAGATACGCCCTTGACTATGACGAATGCGCCAAGCACTATTGGCAGCAGTACCTTCTAATTTGAAAGTGTTGAATGTTTGATCGGATAGGTTGTAGTAGTAGAGGCCGTCTGTTGCCGATACTAACCATAAAGCACGCTCCTGGCTATCGTAAATACCCATACCAGGGTTGTTTAAGGTGTAACTCTCGGTCTGTGCATTTAACTCTACTGCTATTCTATTGGCATAGGTGAGAAAAAGAACATTATCGTTAGAGCTAATCTGTTTTATGTTGCTATAAATAGGGTTGCTCCATTGCTCATTCTGCAAGGTGTAAACATCTCCTTGACTATCTAGTATGTATAGCTTATTGTTGCAACTAACCATTTGTCTCAACTCGCTTGCTTGGGCAGGAAGGGTTATGGTACTCCAATTTTGGTAGTTGGCAAGGTTGCTACCCGTACTAACAGCACGGTATATGGCAGTAGGAGTGAGGGCATAAAAATGATTACCATACTCGGTAAAAGATTTCACCGATACGTGAGTGGCATTGGGGCCAATAATATAGGTATCTTGAATCTCCTTTTTGCGAAGATTAATAATGACGATACCAAAGTCGCACGACAGATAAACAGAGTTCTCTTTAAAGAACATCTGGTTTATCTGTTTACTGCCACTAATGGCTTTACGTAATATATCGGTAATATTGTATATGCTATTGGTGCTTGTAATAAGGTCGATGTTGGCGTTTGAGTAGGCCACAACAAGCACCTCTTGTTTCTCTGAATATCCAATAGAGGCAATGTCCGAATCGCTCAGTCCAAATATTTTAGAGTAGGTAGAGAGTTGATAGTCGTATTTCCCTACCGAAAATAATGAACCATTACTAATGGCATATACTTTCTCTTCCGATTGGGTAATCTGCGTTATGTTGTTGTAGGCAAAATGAGTTTGCCAGCCGCCCATGGGCAATTCGTTTGCCATTATTGCTAATGGAATAATCAAGTATAAAAATAATAGCTTTGCCTTCATAGGTAGGGGTTATGGTCTTAGTATTATGTATGATGTTCAATAAGGAACTTGCGCAACTTTGCCATGGCTTTAGCTCGATGGCTAATGCGGTTTTTCTCCTCGGCATCTAATTCTGCGAAAGTCTGGTCGTACCCTTCAGGAACGAATATAGAATCGTAACCAAAACCATTCTCACCTTTAGGGTTATCGATAATGGTTCCGCGTACAACACCTTCAAAATAGTAGTTCTTACCTTTGTAGATAAGTGCTATTACGGTTCTGAATTGTGCATTTCTGTTATTTGCTTCTTTAAGTTCGTGTACGAGTTTCTTAATGTTAGCTTCAGAATTTGAATGTTCTCCGGCATATCTTGCCGAAAGCACTCCTGGCTCACCATGCAATGCTTCTACTTCCAAACCGGTATCGTCGGCAAAACAATCCTCGTTGAAATGTTGATAAATGGTCTTTGCTTTCTTAAGCGCATTGGCTTGTAATGTGAGTCCGTTTTCTGGAATGTCATCATGGAAACCAGCCTCCTCAAGAGATACTATTTGGATTAAATCGCCAATAATATCTTTGACCTCTTGTAATTTATGGTCATTGTGAGTGGCTAAAATCATTCTTTTCATATATGTTCTAATAAAAATAAGTGTGCAAATGTACAAAAAAGATATCCGCAATACGTCTAAAAAAACAGTTATATAAACTATCTTTTTTACAGTTTACGAAGGTTTAATATAAAATAGTTAATTGAGTTGTCCTGTTGCTTTAAGAAATTCCACCTCTTTGATTCTATAATCTATACGTGCATCAATGAGTTTACTATAGGCTTCTTGCCATACTCCTTGTGCATGAAGCAGTGCTGTCATAGTTTCCATTTGCACTTCATAACGGTCGTTACTAATTCTAAGGTTCTCTTTTGCAGCCTCTAAAGCATCTTCGGCCATCTTAACTTGCGTATAGGCATCGTTCATGTTAAAGGTGGCTTGTCTGATTTGAAGTTCCATAAGCTGGGCATTCTTCTCTAGCTCCAGCTCTGCTATGCGCTTGTCGCGTTGAGCACTCTTAATTTTTTGTGACCCTTCCCACCATGCTGTAATAGGTATGTTTACTGTAGCCATGACATTACTAATATTATATGGTGCGTCTTTTTGTCCGGCAATCTTAATATTTCCCATGTAAGCAAATGAGGCTCCCACTCCCACAGTGGGTAAGTAGTTACCTCGTGCTAAACGCACTTCGCCCTCTTTCATGGCCACTACTTTCTGTAGCAGCTTATACTCAGAGCGTTTATCGAGTGCCGAATCGGCCGATAGTGCTAATAGCGTTTCTACTTGTGCTACCGTATCAATGGGTAGAATAGGGGTGCTATAATCCATTCCAATGATGTGACATAGTGCCATACGCGAGAGTTCTAATCCGCTTTTTGCCATTTGCAACTGCATCTTTACTTCGTTTTGTTTCACTCGCACCTGCATAAGGTCGTTCATGTTAACCATTTGTGCCTCTTCGGCATTCTGAACTTGAATCTCTGCTTCGTTAAGGAGTGCCATATAGGTTTCAGCAATTTTCACTTTTTCGCGTACCGTCACAAAGAGCCAGTAGGCCTTTTCGGCTTCTAATATAGCCTCACTTCTTTTGAGCTTTTCATTTTCGTGTGCCATCTCCACACCTATCTTTGCCATCTGATTTCCTGTTACAATACGTCCACCAGCATAAATGGGCTGTTGAAGCATAATACCAGCTAAAAAGACTCCCTTTAAACTTAGCTCAATAGGTTTCCAAGCTCCTACTATACCATCTTTAATAGAACCTACGGCATCATTTATTGGTCCATGGAGTTCTGTGGGAATAGAGGTGCTGCTTAAATCTACACTCGAAGGGAATAGAGGTTCTATACTTTGTAAGAGTTCTATATCTTTAAAGACATAGGTGATACCTGCCATTCCCGATATTTTAGGAAAGTACATAGAGAAGATGGCATTCTTTTCGGCATTTGCCTTCTCAATAGTCTCTTGTGCTATCTTAACATCGTAGTTGGTGCGTAGGGCCATAGCTCTACAACTATCTAAGGAGAGTTGTAGAGTTTCTTGCACCTGTCCGAATGTTATGTGAGGTAATAACAGGGAACAGAGGATTATGAGTATTAATCGTTTCATATCTATCTCTTTATTGAGCTATGGTTTTAGGCTTATGAATCTTAAAGAATAGAGCATACAGAATGGGCAAAAGAATGAGCGTTATGCAAGTTCCAATAAGTAAGCCACACATAATGGTTACGGCTAAGGCTCCATACATTGGGTCGGGTAGTAAAGGAATCATTCCTAAAATAGTTGTCATGGAGGCCATCATAACCGGACGCATACGGCTTAAGGTAGCATTAATAATGGCGTTATAACGTTCCTCGCCACTACCAATGCGTGAATCAATCTCCTCAATTAATACAATTCCATTCTTAATCATCATACCTGCCATGCCAATGGTTCCTACAATGGCAACAAAAGAGAAGG
>CAMTOX010000147.1 GCA_947074225.1 uncultured bacterium | reverse complement strand
CCTTGTCCCACTACCAACGTCTGCAGAGCGATTACCACTAAGCGTCTGACTAAAAAAAATTTGTAGAGCAGAATCGTTATTGGCAAAAGCCGGCTGAAGCTTTAAAGTTAGATTTATTCTATGATCTTTAAGCGCACTATCGGCCTCAAAATAGAGTAACTCCTTCTGGAAATTATAATATCCTCTACGTCTGAGTATTGATACAATTCTATCTCTTTCTTTATCTAGCACATCCACATCGAATAACTCGCCCTCTTTCGGAAGGGTTTCTGAACGCGAATTTTCAATATAGTGCATTGCACTATCGCTGGGCAAAGTAATTCTATACCGGTTTATAGTATATGGTATCCCACCATTAACAATATAAGTAAGATTAATCTTTTGTTTATTAATCTTCTCTTCCACTCTTACATTACCATCAAGATACCCTCTATTTTGAATTACCTTTAACATCTCATCCTTAGAATAGGTAGTTAAAGTAGAGTCGTATATAACAGGTTCTTCGCCAATACGTCTTAAGAAACGATTTGCCCACTTTGTGGTATCAGATCCCGACATATTGTAAATACCTAAACTCATTCGCGTCATCCCTAACAGATAGCTATTAGGAGTTTGCTGCAAATAATCTTTAAGATAATCAGAGGTAATATCTGGAATATCGGACTTTATCTTTGTTTTATTGAGTAATAAATCATCTTTGGGTACATATTTGGTGACACTGCAACTCGAAAGAAACAGCACCATCAGTAACATAATAATCCCAAAATGGTTTTTCATACCTCAACTACCCTATGATAATGATTTCAGTAAAGAATTAACTGCAAATATACTTCAAATGATTTGTTTTTGAGTAATTTTGCATTAAAATAATCCTCAATAAGATAACGATAGAAGATGAATTTATCAAAAAATCAAATAAAGCTAATCAACTCTTTGAAACTTAAAAAGAAAAGAGCTGCCTCTCCCTATTTTATTGCCGAAGGAGAAAAACTTGTTCTGGATTTATTGACAACGATGACACCTGAACTCATTGTCATAAATCATGACGTGGTAGATAAATATCCAGAAATAAGTGCTTATAATTGTGTTATCGCAAAAGAGGAAGAGATAAAGAAAATTACTTCTCTTAATAGTGCTCCAAAAATGCTAGCACTATTTAATAAAAAAGAAGAGACCACATTAGAAGCGATAAATTTCTCTGAAGAACTTATACTATGCTTAGATAGTATACAAGACCCTGGAAACCTAGGTACCATTATAAGAATTGCCGATTGGTTTGGAGTGAAGAACATTATATGTTCTAATGACACTGTCGATTTATATAATAATAAAACTATTCAAGCCACCATGGGTGCCATAGTGAGAGTAAATCTAATCTATACTGACCTTGAAATATTTTTAAAGAGAGTTGTAAAAGATGGTATTCCTGTGTATGGTACCTTCTTAGATGGAAAAGATATCTATAGTACAACATTATCGAGTAATGGTATCATAATCATGGGAAATGAAGGTAATGGTATCTCTAAAGAGGTATCTAAATTGGTGTCGTCCAAACTTCTTATACCAAATTTTTCACACGATAAAGAGACTTCAGAGTCGTTAAATGTTGCCATAGCAACAGGAATAATATGTTCTGAATTTAGAAGAAGAGAATAATAAAGAAATTTCAGATATTGATGATATAAAAAGAGAGGACGATTACAAAATCGTCCTCTCTTTTTATATTATATCTATGTTGAATTATTTATTTGTGAAAATAAAGTCACAACGTCTGTCAGGTAAATAACTTTCTTTAGGTCCCATAGTTCTACCCATACCTTCTGTAGAGATTCTATCGGCCTCAATACCATAAGTTTTCACCAATACATTCTTAACATGTTCAGCACGTTCTTTACTTAATGTTTCATTGTAAGCTTCAGAACCAGTATAGTCACAATATCCTTTAATAGTTACCTTAAGATTCTTATGTGTATACATGCGTTGAGCTACTTGAGCAATAGTAATTTCTGCTTCAGGAGTAAACTGATAAGAATTAATATTGAAGTATATTGAAGGTGGTTCACAATCGGCAACTTCTTGTTTACCAATCATTCTTTCAACATCAGCTTCTGTTAATGTAGGCGGACAAACTGGTTTACGTTTCTTCAATGAATCAACTTCTTCGTTAAGATCTTTAATATCATCTTCGGCATCGGCCATACGTTTCTGAAGTTTCTTGATTTCATCTTCTAACTCATTATCTTTATCGGCAAATTGACACCAAGAGATGTTACGTACGTGTTGTTTACCTTTAGTAGTAAATTTGAAGTTAAGACCAAGTCCGGTATAGATAACACCATCGTCTTTATTACCCTTGATACTTGCATCAAGATCATCCTCGAAATAGAAATTATATTGTGTATTCCAGAATATGCCTAACCATTTTACTGGAGTATACTCTAGGCTAAATCCCATAGGTACAATAAAAGTATAATTATTACGAGAGTTTAGAGCGTAATCCTTCTTGTCGTCGCTCATATCATAAACACTAATATTGTAGAAGCCAACACCAGCACCAATATTGAAATAAGCATTCCATTTAGGATTAGAATAACATTTACCTAGTAGGGTAATTAAGTTCACAGATGCGTTTAAGCTAACATTGTGAATGTAGTTTTGGAAACTTATCTTTTGACTTCCAGCGGCAGAATATTGATCTGGATAATAAGTTGCAATACCTTCGGTAGTATAGAAGCTATATTGAGCAAATATACCAACACGTGGATTAAAAGTATATTCAACATTTAAACCACCACCTCCTAAAGCTTGGCTATAAGGAACAATACGTGAAGGTTTTTGCGATTGGTCGCCATCAAAAAGGGTCATACCTCCTTGAATTCCAATAGACCAATGGTTAAACTTAGATGTCTTTTTCTCCTTTTCTGTTTCTGATACTGTTTCAGTATCATTCTGATCATAATTTGTATCATTGCTATTTACTTCATTTTGCGCATACATAGGTATAATGAAAAGCGATGATAAGAATAAAGATGTAAGTAATTTTTTCATAGTCATGCAGTATTTTATATAACTCGTTTAGATACAGATAAAATGGATTGGGAGCTAGTAGCTCCACAAATCCATTTCAAAGTTTAATATTTCATCTTCAATACGATTTTGCTCTTGTTTAATATATATAGGATCTTCTGTTCCCGTATCAACATCTCTACCTACGATATCGTAATCTTTAACAATATAACTATAAAACTGACGAGTTATGAAAAAGTCATCAAAGTTCACTAAAGGAGCAGTATTGCGACCACTTACTTTAATAAATTCTTCTTGCAAGAAAGGGCGTAAATTTTCGTAAGGTATCCAAAAGAATACACCGGTTTCAACATCTTCAGTTGCATATTTTTTATCATACAAAGGAGCAATTGCTATAATCTTGTTATGAAAAGTCGAGGTTGATTTATTGAAATACCATACTTCTTGAATATAATATTTAACAACACCTGGAGTAATCAAGTTAACTTTATCATAGGTCTCCTCATAAAGATCTAAACCATTAGCATCGATAAAATCCTGAACGTTGAACAAATTTTCCTCATCAAATTTAGGAACAAAAGTTTGTAAAGGATTTGTTATCGATTTATATGCAAGCAAATTTCCGTCCAAAACATTCGAAAAAATGATTGAAAATAGATTTTTTTGGCTTTCGGGTTCTAAATCTTCGTAAGGAAAATACAATGGACGATTTTGCTGCTCTCTTAAGTCGATGATTCTTAGGACTCTTTTACGCCAAGGCACATCATCAATCAAAGGATTTACTGTGATAAGTTTAGCGCTAACCTCTTCAGGTGTATTAACTACACGGGTAAAGCTACCATTCGAATCAAACAAAACCTCATTCTCCTCAGGAATATCTCTCTGAGCAAATGCCACTGTACTAAAGATTAGGGCAACTACTGATAATAACAATTTACTCTTCTTCATATGAAATGATATTTTTAAGGCAAGGTAATCAACGGATAAGATAATGTAGTGGCTTTAGCACCTGTTACTTTAATCTTATCTATTAATATCACCGAACCTGCTTTTAATCTTAACAAGGTTCTCTGTTGCGAATCAGAGAATTTATTTCCACTTGATTGAGAGGCAGTGAAACCACCACGAGCATCGGAAATTAACAGAGTAAACTCTGAAATTCTAAATGCTGCTTGCAACATTCCGTCTGCATATTCTGCAACCATAGTACCATCAATCAACTCTTGACGTCTAAGTTTATGCTTTCCGCTTGGCAAATAATCTATACGGTTTCCATTAGAATCGGTAATACGTAAGAAAGCTGTTGGATCTGGTAATGTACGTACACGGAATTTCTGAGATCCCATAGAGGTCATCTTACCATTCATATCGGCCAACACATTAATAGTAACTTCACTATTAGCCGAAGGCTTACAAATCCACTCATTACCTTTCTTCTCCATGGTAGCACCCTCAGCTGTTACACGTAACTTCTCTGTTGCTACACCTGGTACTGAAACACCCATACGGTTATCGTATCCACGATACACTACATTCATATCCATATTGGCTATCGTTGCCGATGGAGCTGTAACAGTATATTCAGTTGTAAATGGATAAGGCACTGCTACACCATCATTACCAATAACTTCAATATAACCATCTAAAGTATATGATCCTACTGAACCTGTTGAACGTACTAAATTTCCTTTTGCTGCTG
Source organism: uncultured bacterium (assembly GCA_947074225.1). Lineage (GTDB taxonomy): Bacteria > Bacteroidota > Bacteroidia > Bacteroidales > Paludibacteraceae > CAMTOX01. Next base: position 799 of record CAMTOX010000147.1, on the reverse strand, counting down.
TATCTAACTGAACTCCATTTACAAAATATAATGGCTGCTTGGTAGAGTCTAAAGCTACTAAAGCTATCTGAGCTTTATAAGGGCTACCTTGCATTACAGTCTTACTCTCAGGTATTACAATCGCTTCAATTTTATTTACACGGAAGTCGCTTGCGTCAGTCTGAGAAATAAAATATTGAATCAACTCAGTTTCCGATGTACGAACGTCATTTTGATACTTTGTCAACATCGTTACTACAGCTGCCAAAGGTTGAGATTCAAAAGTACCGTTTTCCCAATTACGAGATGAACCATCTTTCAACTTTTGAGCATCAGTGTTAAATATACGATCGTAAAGTTCTGATTTTACAGAATCATTATTGAATTGTTCTTTAACAAACTCACGATAATTCTCAATCTTCTCACGTAATATCTTACCATTACCTTTAACTATTGCATAAGTTCCGGCAACATCAAGATTATCTTGTGCATTTATTACCAATCCCTCGGGATCGGTTTTACTACCATCGGCTAAGCGTATTGTTTCAACTTTATATTCCTGAATATAATCATATAGTGAATCGGCTTTTTGTTTTACCAATTTAGATTTACCTAACCATTCACCAACTTTTTCTTCATTTAAACTTGCCATATCTTCCAAGGTGCCATGTAAGTTCGCATTACGCTTCTCCGATGTCTCTATCGAAACACGCAAGCTACGGTCTACCATGGAAAATCCTTTCAAGATATCTGTAGATACATTCAATGCCAACATCGCGGTAAGCACCAAATACATCATACCAATCATTTTTTGCCTCGG
>CAMTOX010000146.1 GCA_947074225.1 uncultured bacterium | reverse complement strand
AGTCTGCACAAATGGTGTTGACCGTATATTTATAACCGGTACTGCCATTAAGCCCAGAAATCACCACAGAAGTAGTAGAAACAATGGTATCTAGAAGTGCTTGATAAGGATTGGCAAAGGTAGCAGTAGCAGGCAAAAGTAAAAAGCGGTAACGCTCTGATGACGTCTGCTGTTGTGACATCGTTTCCCAGCTTATATAGGCACAGTCGTCAACAAGACTATCGACAGAAAGATGATAAGGTTCTATACATTGCGGTATATAGCCCACTGTAAGTTCATCTATGGCATATCCTCCTTGAACCCCGGAAACGATCTGAGACAATGCAAACACAAGGTGTTTGCCTGTTCCGGTATAGTGATCCAACAAAAGGTTCTCATAAGTCCATTCAGTTGATACCGGAAGACGATAAATCTCTTCAAAAGAATTAAAATCTTGCAGGTTGTTCATGGTTCCTATCAGTATAATTTGTCCCTCATGCTCTGCTTTATGATAGAACTTTAATTGCAATTCTGAAAGAGGAGCATTGAATGCCGGCGTAGCAGCGTAAGCATAACTGTCTTTTCCTATGATGCTAAACGAGAAACCATTGCCATTGACAGCATTACTGCTGCCACTACCCATACAGAAACTAGAGGTAGGACAACAAGAGGAACCGGTTTCCCAGCAGTTAGGATAATAATCGGTGCCGATGGGATAGGTATCGAAATCTTCGTAATAACCATGTATCGGATCTATGATAATAGTATCGCAAGCCGTATGGAACGAGTTGCAATTTTCCCAATCTAAAGTATGAGATCCACAATAAGCACGAAGCCAATAATAGTAGGTATACTCTTTTTGAAGTTCTAATAGATCTATGGAGTTGCCCACAATAATGGTATCTTTTAAAGTGACTCTATTATCGAGCATCTGTTTATCATAGCGTATGGTATCTAAACGTATATGCATTGAGTCTGCATCGCTTAAAAAAGAGAGATTGACAGAGGTGGGCGATGTGTGAGTTATTTTAGAGTATGCAGGTCGGCATACACTCTGTTTTGTCACAGAAATAGAATCTAAAGCAAAGAGTGGTCTTATATTTTCTTTGGCAGCATTTCTCCAGAAAACAAGCAGGTTATAATTTCCCGGTTGCGGAACAACCACAGAAGCATTCATGGTATGCCAATCGTTGTTATTGGCAACTGCACCGCCACAATCTATCCATTCAGTAGGCGTTGCAGTAGAAGAGGTAATGCCGCTATGGCTTTTGACATCGAAACGGAAAGATTCTGGAACTAAGAAAACGCGGACATAGTCGCCACTTGACATCCCTTTTCCTTTCCATGCATAAGCCACTTGGTAACTACCATCGTCAAAACTTAATGTACGGAAAGCATAAGCATAAGAGGCTTTTGTGGCATTATAGGTTCCCGGCAATTCATCATGTGAGATATATAAACTTTTTTCGTTGCAGAAAGCCTGTTCTGTTCCTATGGCAAAGAAGTTTGTATTGGCACCTAGCAGTGTCCATGCCAGATTCTCTTCTTCTGAATTGAATGTATGCTGATATGGCAGTGATGCGGGAATTTGCATCGTTCTAAAATCGATCGTTGTCCAAGCACTTGGCGTACCATCGGCGCAATGGTTACGCACATACAACCGATAAGCTGTTGCAGGAGTGAGTGATGTAACAGAATAGTGCGATGCATTGGAAGTTATCAATGTGGGCTGTGCGGTATGCATATCTGTACCGGAAGGCAATATGACATATTCCGGTATACATCCCATTGCATTATCCCAGCTAAATGTAACCGAAGTAGATCCTGTGGCAGTTACTCTTAAATTTTGAATGCGCTCACAATCAGTCAGACGATCTATGGCAATATTGTCAATATAGGTTGTATAACCACACTTACTAATACCTTGAAATAAGATATAATGTGGTCCGTAAGCAGTAAAGGTATCGACATATTGATACCATCCGGCATTAGACATTACAGGATATGCAGAAGCACAATTTGAGGCAAATAATAACAGAGTGGCTCCAATGGTATCGGGGTTTGTGTTTATCCAAACCTTAACACCCTCTTCAGGAAGTTCTGTAAAGGAACGATAATGCATAAAATGTAACCGATAAGTTTCTGAGGCAATAAACTCAAGTTGTGGCAGAATGAGGTTATTTTTATTATAGGTCAAATCATTGTTTAGCATAGCACTTGTTTTTCCATCGTAAACAAATGCTTCTATATGGTTTTTAACCCAAGTATGTCTGCCATCGTCTACAGATAGCGAACGATTAATAGTCCAACATTCGTCTACTAATTCATAACCTTCAAATCCTTCAAAGAAAGGGAGTGAAATGGGCGAACATTTAGTACGGAAACTTACTGAACGATTGTAATAATCGCTAAGTGTGTCATGGCATACCACTCTTAAATAGGCATAGTAATTGGTTTGCGACAGCAAGTTGGTCAGCAAATAACTATTGGATTGAATCACGGTATCTAAGGCGAAGCGGGTAATGGTATCTAGCAATGCATAATTACCTTGAACATCGCAGGTAGTAACCTGAAGTCGGAATAGTGTATCTTGTTTTGCCGTAGGACTCCACTCAAGCAGAGCTTCGTTGCACGAATTAGAAGTTGCACTGAACCTATGAGGCGGATAGCAAGAGATAGCAGGGGTTACTTCTACCCTATCAATAAAGGCATCGTATGTTTTCTTAAAGGCTTCGCCATCTATCATAAATGCCAAATGACGGTTTGAGCCATTATAGCTACTAAGATCAATGGTCATTCTTTCCCAATCTCCCAAAGTTATGGTATCTATAACTTCAAATGATGAGGGTTCTGAAGGAGTAGACATCACTCCAATAATTAGCGGTGCTCCACTATAGGAAGAGTAACTATGAAAGGAGAGTTGTAAAGTATTTAAATCGACATCAAACTCAGGTAATACCGCTAAAGATTTAATAGCAGAGAGGTTATAACTTCCATTGATCATACTATAGTTATAGTAACAAAAGAGACGACAAGATATCTCGTCAGCATCGGAGAAAACACCTTTATAACAATAAGGTGCATAATCATTGGCCGAAAACACCGGTGATTTATAACCAATATATTCAACCGTACTATTCCAGCAAGGTGCAGTATTGCCCTGACCGGTATTACACCCTGCAAAAGATTCGTAGTAAGGTACGGAGACCGGTAAACACGGGGTATGAATGGTCAAAGCGTCACTCCAAAAACTTGTATCATTAGTATTGCAATGCGAGCGCAGATAAATGTAATAAGTACTATTTGCCGAAAGATCAAAGATTGTGACATAATTATCGGTCAACCCTTTTAGTTCATCAAAATCGGAATTATCAGTTCTTGGATTTATCGGTGTGGTAGAAACTTTCATGTCATAATACCAAGCTCCGAGAGGGTTCGTCCAAACAATGCGTGCTTCATCAGAGGTGAGACGACTGCACTGTATATCTTCCGGCATAGCACAACTATTATACTCACATATTGCCACATCGTCAATATTTATATTAATATTTTTACTTACCATTCCTGCACGGAATGCAATGTAATGCCCATTACCATTGTAATTTGAAGTTAGCACGGTGTGTTTCTCCCAATTATACAATAAAGTTGAATAGATGGTATCTACCGGAATAAAGCTGTTTTTATCGGATAAATCGCTCATTATTCCTACCTCTATATTTTGTCCGGGACTCCATGCTAGTGTATAAAAAGAGATTTCAAGTTGCCGCATATCCTGAGCATCGAGGTAAGGTGAAGCTACCAGATTAGTCAGATAGCCTGAAGATGTTCTGAAATTCAATGCTATATTGCGAGAATTATCTACACTCGCATAAAACAAGAAAGGATAATTATCACAATATTCTACTACCGTCCAACAGGGATCCATAGCCCCCACGCCATTACCATAATCCTCAAAATGATTTATTAGAGGTAAAGATTGAATGGTATCATTACACCAAATGGTTTCAATAGCATGCGTTGTAAAATTACTCGTGTGCCATTCTGTCTTGTTTATGCTGTCGCACTGATTTAGCAAAGCAAAATAGTAGGTTGTACTTTGGGTTAAATTATTAAGAGAAACCGTATCGGCAAAGACAATAGTATCTTTTATTAATTGAGAGGGAGCTGCCGGATTAAAATTGGATTCAGAGAGTAAAAATCGAAAAGAAGTAGTTGTATCTTTCTCCCAACGAATCGTTGCTGAGTTCTCGCAGATATTGCGAACATATACTTGATTGGGTTTTGGACATGAGGGAATAAGATCCACTACAACATCGTCTAAATAGAATGTTTTATAAGCTGTTGAAGCATCTTTTCCAGAGACCGTGAATGCTATAAATTTTCCTGATCCGGAAGCATTACTAAATGAAACTATTTTCTCTTCCCATTGTCTAGTTGAATAAACATTTACAACGGCTACTTCTTCAAAGGTTGCAATATCAGTAGGATCTGTCATTAACCCCACAGATAAGTCTAAATTTAGATCTAAAGCATAGAGTTGAAAAGAGATTTGACATTTTGTTATAGCGACTTCCTCTATTTGTGGTAAAGAGATATATTGCAAAACAGATGTTTTATTTGCAGCAATAGACTTGCTATAATAATCATATATTCTCAACGATGAAGACCCACTATATTTGTAAGCATTATCGCAACATGGGTATATGATAGAAGTGGAAGGATTATCACTCCAGTCACCATAGAACTCGGTCACCTGTTTCCAGCAGTCAGGGAAAGTACCACTACCATTGCCATATCCTTCAAATCCTTCTATATATGGCAATGAAACCGAATTGCACAATGTAGTAAAACTTGACATTGCCGACCATTCACTCATATCGTTAAAAGCACAATAGGAGTTCACATAAAAGTAATAAGAAGTATTTGGTTCTAGATTCTGAATCACAAAAGGTTTATCGGTCAATAATGTATCTAGGACATCGGCAGTTTGATGAAAGTCGGTCAAAGGTTGAGTAGATACTTTGAGCCCAAAACTTTGCGCCATCTCTGAAGCAGACCAAAAGAGCTCTGCCGAGGTACTGCTGTAACGCAATGCTTGAAGTTCCTTTGGAATATAACACAAGGCTTCTTCACCTATACAGATATGATCTATCCCTATACCTCTACCGGAGCCATAAACATATTCGAAAGCAAACTGCATCTGTTCGGGAACACCAAACAGGTCGGATAGTGGTATATGCATAACTTCCCATATATTGATAGCGTTAGTATATTGAACTAAAGGTATAAATTGCTTGGTGCTATCTGTACGTGCATAAACACAGAGCGTATCATGAACTCCTCCGGAGAAAGAGGGTTGTAACAAAACAAAACTTAACTCAGGAGAGAAAAGATTTATGGTAGAGATGAATGGCGAGATGAGCCGTACTTTATCATGATGATAAAGTGAATAGATAGAAGCATAACCATTGCCATTGAAAGCAGTAGGAAATCCTAATACCGAACTATTTCCTACACTCCAAAGCACTGATGAGGATAAGGTATCTTGACTCCACCCGGCA
>CAMTOX010000145.1 GCA_947074225.1 uncultured bacterium | reverse complement strand
GGCATACGAGAGTTCTGAAGGTGACTGGAGTTCAGACGTGTGCTCTTCCGATCTGTTACTGCAATCATAGCCCCAAATATTGAAGCAGTAAAAGCTTATGCAAGTAGCCATAATATTACTTACGACCGAATTGAGGATTTACTAGAGAATCCGAAGATTTATGCACTCTTTGAGGAGCGTATTGCCGAAGCACAATCGGATATGGCAAGCTTTGAAAAGATTAAGAAGTTTAGACTTATCAAACGTGGTTTCACTATTGAATCGGGTGAATTAACGTCTACTTTAAAGTTACGTCGTGCTGTAATTCTACAGAACTATAAATCTCTAATTGATGAGATGTACGAACAACCATCTATAAATACATCAATGGTGTAATTCTATTTACAATATGCAAAGAGCGGCAATATTTTTTATAATATTGCCGCTCTTACTTTAAACTCCATTAAAGGAGTTAATGCTTTTTATAAGTTATGCTTGGTTTTATAAGCTAGCGCATACATGCGCATTTGTTTTACCATAGCTGTAAGTCCATTAGAACGGGTTGGCGAGAGGTGATCTTTTAACCCTATCTTATCAATAAAATCGAGATTACTATTTAATATTTCGTCTGGTGTGCTACCGGAAAGCACACGAATGAGAAGATAGACAATACCTTTTACAATTACGGCATCACTATCGCCATAGAAATAGATATGTCCGTCGCGGTAGTCGGCCGATAGCCATACTTTACTCTGACATCCTTCAATAATATTTTGGTCGCTTTTCTCACTCTCATTAAGCGGATGTAATTGTCCACCAAGCTCAACTAAATATTGGTATTTGTCCATCCAGTCGTCAAAGACAGTGAACTCTTCTACAATTTGTTCTTGTTTTTCTTGTAATGTCATGTCAATAGGTTTTAGTGTTGCAAAAGTATCTATTTTTCTTCTACAATGGTACAAAAAGAGTGCAGAAAACGCCAAAAGTGAGGATAAGATTTACTAACCACTTCCCCGTGGGCAATAGTAAGGTCCCTAAGAGCTACTATAGGAGCAAAAGCCATTGCCATTCTATGATCGTTATAGGTGTCTATAATCAAAGGTTCTAAGGCCTCACAACGTTTACCACTCCACATGAGTGTGTCGTCATTGGGTTGTTCTAGCAAATAACCACACTTAGCTAATTCTACTTGTAAAGCATGCAAACGGTTACTCTCCTTAATAGCAAGAGATTTTACCCCTGTGAAACGAAAGTGACACTCCTTAAAACAAGCTGTCACAGCAATAGTCTGAACAATATCGGGAGTACTACTACAATCTAATTCTAACGTTTCTAAGTGTATATTTGGTTCTACATTAAGCTTCAAAACATGGTTTTCCCAATGCGATATAACTCCAAAAGTTCTATATATTTCTTGAATTGCTGCATCGCCTTGTTTACTTAATGGTGTTAATGCTTTAAGTGTAAGTTCTCCTTGTTGCTTCAGTGCCATATATGAGTACCAATAGCTTGCAGCACTCCAATCGGCCTCTACGTTATATACTCCTCCACAATATTTTTGAGGAGTGATATTAATATATTTCTCGCAACGTTCTACTTTAACACCGCAACGCTCCATTACTTGCTGAGTAAGATTAATATACGACTCTGACGACACCTTACCTTGCAGTTTTATTTGCATTCCTTTTGTGCAGTATGGCGCTATGAGCATAAGTGCTGATATATATTGACTACTCACCGAAGCATCTATATGCACCTCTCCTCCTATAAGTGTTTTCCCCTCAATTCTTAACGGAGGAAAGCCCTGTTTGCCAAGATACTCTATATTTGCTCCAGCCTCTTTTAGTGCCGTTACCAAAGGACCTATAGGACGTTGCAACATTCTTTCGTTACCGGTTATTACTTTTTCACCCGGTTTAAGCGCTAATAGAGCTGTTAGAAAACGCATAGCTGTACCAGCCATACCAACATCTATAGTAGCTCCATAAAAAAACAACGCTTGCGATAATACCTCGGTATCATCGCAAGACGCTATATTTTCTATGGTGACATCTGCCTCAGATAATGCCTTTACTATCAGTAGTCGGTTACTGATACTTTTAGAGAAAGGCAGTTCTACCATGCCTTTGCAAGGCTTAGAATTGCTAAGCAGAAAGTTCATCTCTTATTTATTAAAACCAGGAAGTTCGGCATATTGATATCCTTTCCACACGTCGCGTAGAGGCATAGACTCATTACGACCACCAACTAATAAGATTCTATTATCATCGCTTATTACTGCCGAAAGTCCGTACCGCGGAGCATAAAGATCGCCGATTGCCATTTCTTCAGTAGGTTCAAACCAGTTAATACCATAATCTGGAGAGTACAACAAAACATTATCGATAAGGTTGTTTCCGTTGCGTCCTCCAAAAAGCATTAATCCTTCTGCATATTGAACTACCGCAGCTTGTGTACGAGCAGAAATAGGGTTGTTTCCGCCACCAAGGTTAGCATAGTAATTACCGTTTTCAGTGCTCCATACTGTTTGCAGAGCATTTCCATTAATATCTACACCACCCACTAAATAAGCACGATTTACTCCTGTAGGAGATGGCGCAACACAAATTGCAGCACCACTCACTGGGAATTCATCTGGAGCAACCAAAATAGTTTTCCAACTATTATCGCTCTGCAAAGCAATGATATCTGGTGAAGTAGTTGTGCTTGAAAGCGCGTAAAGAGTACCATTCAAAGTAAATAGCAATTGTTCTACAGTCCCTGTAGTAGTGACACTACTCCAACTTTTACCATCGGTACTGGTATATAGAACACCATCGGCTACTGCAGCAAGGCTATTACCGTATATAACAATACCATAAACATTGGCAGTTGTTGGGAGGTTACAAGTTTCATTACTCCAACTGCTTCCATTGCTACTTGTATATAGAGCTATTTGAGAATCTTCTTTTACAAAGTAATAGATGGTTTCATTAAAATAGACTGCATGGTCGGCACTGCTATTAGCACTGTATACTTGAGTTGTTACTCCTTCCCACACAAATAAATCTGGATTTACCTGATGCACATTTACTTTCACGGTGTAGTTTATATAGTGCAACATATCGGCAGCATAGCTACGTACCATAACAGGTTCATTAAAATTGAATACTAAGCTATCGGTGTAGATAATAGAATCATTAATAACAATAGAACCTAAACTGCTACCAGTAATAGTGGCATATACAGAATCTACACGAGTTCCATAAGCCAAAGAGTCGACATTGTAAATCAAACTATCAGTATTATTAATAGTCAACTTAACATTTGACAAACCTTCAACACTATCATTATTGATAATAAAAGAAGTAATCTTAGCATTCTCGGACAATGTCGTTGAATTTGTTCCCAAACAAGAGGTAAATAAAGGCAGTGAGATACCAAGAACTACTACCCAAGTCATCCATTTTAGTTTCATGTTATTTTTTTTGATCTCTTTTTAAGTAGTGCATAACGTCACTATGCTTTTACTTAAGTTTATAATATTACTATCGTATTCTCTACTTCAAGTAGAATTAACTGCAAAAATAAGTAGATTTTGTCATTTAACACGCATAAAATATCATGAATATCACTTTTTTATCCAATTAGAAAGCACGCTTGACATAAATAATGTTTAAAAAGCAAAGATTCATGTTAAACACATTCTTATAGAAGTATCAATATAGAAGAAAGCTCAAAAACAGAACAAACGTTTAATCTAAATATAGCAATCAATATTACCTATTTAGACTAAACGTTTGTAAAAGGGTTTATAACTGATATTATTAGAATTTATCTGAACTTTTCATTGAATCTGCTAGATGTTCTAAAACCCAAGGCATATCAAACTCAGCCAAAAGCATTTCGATGAATATCATCTTATCTGTGGTTGCCGCAGCTTGATTTAATGCATTAATAAGTTCGCGTTCGCTCTTCACTTTAAAACATAGAGATGCATTATCGTCCATATTAAGCACTTTAGGAAGTTCGCTATATTTCCACATATTAATATCGTTATAATGCTTAGTACGTCCATGAATAGCCTTCTCAATAGTATAGCCGTTGTTATTGATTAACATCACCACAGTATTCAAATTATTCCGCATTATTGTAGAGATGGTTTGTGCTGTTAACTGAAATGAACCATCGCCAATAAGAAGATACGAGCGATTATCGGTATCGGCAATGCTACTCCCTAAAGCAGCTCCCATAGCATAACCAATAGATGCCCAAAGTGCTTGACCTATATATCGGCACACACCATGTAAACGCATAGGTACAGAACCATAAAATGCAGTTCCAGTCTCTCCAATGAAGATAGAACCTTCCGGTAGGGTTGACGCTAAAGCTTCATAAAGTCGTTTCTGCGTAATATCTTCGTCTGTTGGTTCAAAAGTATCGGGAGTATAACTAGCAACAACAGAGTCTGTGTGATATTGTAAATCGGACAAAGCTTCTATTACATCGCCCATAAAAATATTACTATATATAGTTTCTCCAATACGGCAGTAATAAGGGTGTACTTCAACAAAACGCATTGCATTGTTCACATGTGTAAATTCAGTTGTAGTATCGGCAAATAAACCTCCAAACACTAATGCTAAATCACTATGCATAGCAACGTCGACCACTGCTTGTTCGCTTATTTTTCCCAAATAGATACCTACAAAATATTCCGATGTTTCATCAATAACCCCTTTACCCATATTCATCGTCATAGCAGGAAGTTTCACCTTATCTAAGAAGTGAGATATTTTATGTTTGAATCCAAATCGTTCTACTTCAAAATCGGCTATCACCATTTGTGCTTTAGAGGTATCCAATAGTTTCTGAACATCTAATATAAATTGTTGCAACGACTCGTCATTACTCTCTCCATATGCCATATCTGGAATTGCATGATGGTCTATCTCAATCTCTAATTTTGCTATATCGGAAGGCATCTCGATATACACCGGACGTTTCTCTTTATAACAAGTCAATAAGATTTGATCTATCTGTCGTTGTGCATCACAATAGTTCAAAGCCGTTTGTGCGCATGTTACAGCAGCATACATCTGTCTAAAATTATTAAACACTCCATGTCCTAAACTATGATGCATGGCCAACTTATCTTTTACTGCTTGTGCTGCTGGAGCACCTGAAATAGCTACCACAGGTACTCGTTCGGCATAAGCCCCTGCAATCCCATTTATAGCGCTTAACTCTCCTACTCCATAGGTTACAGAGATGGCACCCATTCCTTTAATACGAGCATAACCATCGGCAGCATAAGCAGCATCTAACTCATTACAACAGCCAATCCATTTTACATCTTCACTTGCCTCTACAACATCCAAGAAGCTCAATGTATAGTCGCCAGGAACTCCAAAGAGTTCTGTTATACCATAACGTTTCAACTGACTCAACAAGTAATCACTAATTGATATTTTCATAAACGTACTGTTTTATAGGAGAATATAATAGGATTCTCCCTATTCTAAGATTATTTAAACAAACAACATTGTACTCTAATTATTATAAAGATTGGAAACACATCGGTTCTGGAAAGAGT
>CAMTOX010000144.1 GCA_947074225.1 uncultured bacterium | reverse complement strand
TACGAGCTTTCTGAATGTGACTGGAGTTCAGACGTGTGCTCTTCCGATCTAGTATAAGTCCTGGAACAATGCCAATAGCCACAAATGGCAAACAGAGTAAAATAATAGAAGTTTTTCTTACATTGTTAAATAGTAGAATAAGAATGAGCAATACTAAAATGGCTGCCACAGGAAGTAATGCAATAATATTCTTCAGAGCTTTATTTTGTAGGTTATATTCTCCTACCCATTGCATGTCATACCCTTCGGGGAGTTCTATGGCTTCAATTTGTTTTTGAATTTTGTTCTTAACATCAGAAGGGCTAGCCTCTCTAATAGGATCACATTGTGCCTGTATAATGCGTCGACCATCTGTTTTATGAATCACTCCCTCTTCCCATTTAAGAGGCATGTCGTCTACTACTTGCTCTAATGGGATTGGCGCAATAATATCTCGCATTGCCTGACCGGTAGTGGTGCTTCCTACTACAATATCAGAGAGTAGTTCTCCATCTACAGCATTAAAGTTAGGAATGATATTCCATACGGGAATCTGTTTGAGGTCTTCAATACGTTTTCCCTCTTTGTCTCTTATCTTGAGGTTGATAGGGTATGAGTTGATGCCTTCCCAATAGGTGCCAAGTGGAATGCCATCTGTTGCTGCAAGTAATGCCATACTGACGTCGCTTCGCGAAGTGCCCAATTGACTCCCTATAATCTCAGAATATTGTGCCGAAATATATTTACTTGGTACAGCCATATCTGAACATACTGTACGTTGGTTTATAAGGTCGCAGCCACGCATAATCACTTCGGCCTGTTGTTCTAAATCTCTTAATACATTGATATCTGGACCTGAGAACTGAACCTCTACGGTGTGTGTAGATAGTATAGAGAGGTTGTAAAGTCTGAATCGACTATAGGCATCGGGATAATTCTCAAAGAAATAACGTTCTATTTCACCACGTAATTTCTGCATAGTCTTGAAATTGTCGAAATCAAGGATGAACTCTGCATAGTTATCTCCCACTTGATTCACTGCACGAACTAAACAATAACGGCCAGGAGTCATTCCCTGACTAGCTGTTACATGTCGGATACCTTCAATCTGTAGTAACTCTTTTGAAGCCTTTTTCATGATCTCGTTTGTCACTTCTAAACTTGTGTTTGGAGGTAATGTTAGCTCTATGTATGCCTGATCATAGTCAAAGTCGGGGAAAAAGGTCTGTTTAGTATATCGAAATCCAAAGATACTTAATGCTAAAAGAAGTGTCGCAACAACTAATGTTGAGATTTTATGACGCATCAGAAAGTTTAGAATAGCAGTTAAGTATTTGTATAATCGTCCAGAGAATAACTTTTTGGTATTATTCCGATATTTCTTAAAATCTAATAGGTAAATACTAAAAATAGGTACTTGTGTGAGTGCTAAAACCCAACTTAACCCTAACGATATGCAAAGAACAATGAAGAGATCGCCAATATAGACACCAGCAGTGTCAGGCGAAAGATATACCGGTAAGAAACATACTATGGCAATAGCAGTAGCACCAAGTAGAGGTATAGCATTTTTCTTAGCTGTACGGAATAGTGCTACCTTTATTGGGAGTTTATTCTGAAGGTCTACGGTAATGCCATCCATAACTACAATGGCATTGTCAACAAGCATTCCCATGGCAACAATGAAAGCACCTAAAGAGATGCGTTGAAGTGTACCCCCGGTCATTTGTAATATTGGAAAGCTTGCCAATATTGTCAATAAAAGACCTATGCCAATGATGATTCCACTTCTGAAACCCATTGTAAACATAAGTACAATAACCACTACTAATACCGACATGATAAGGTTCCACATGAAATTTGAGATAGCATTGCTCACCTTCTCGGGTTGAAAGAAGACTTTTTGGAACTCTATGCCTAAAGGAATTTGAGGCGTAAGCTCATCCATACGTTTGGTCACATGGTTACCAACTTCAACAACATTCTGGTCGCCCTCCATAGCTATAAAGATGCCTAAGGCGGTTTCGCCATCGTAAAGCATGGTGAAGCGTTCAGGTTCTGTAATTCCTTTCTCTACATTGGCAATGTCTTGTAGGCGAATAATGTCGTTCTCAAAACCACGAATGGGAAGATTTGCTATATCGTCAATACTCTTGAACTGCCCAGATACTTCAATAGGGAAGGTTTGGTTGTCTTTGTTTATAGAACCTGCATAGACAGGTTGTGAGTGTGAGTTGATGGCAAGTGCCACTTGGGTGGGATAGATTCCTAATGCAGCAACTTTCTCGGGAAGAAGTTCTATGTTGATACATGAAGGCTGATTTCCAAATATATCTACACGCTTAACGCCCTCGAGCATTAGCATCTCTCGCTTGATGAAGTTCGCATATCTATTTAACTCTTCATAGCTATAGCCATCCCCTGTCATGGCATAGAAGATACCATATACATCGCCAATGTCGTCAAGTACCATTGAAGGCTGTACGCCTGAGGGGAGTTTTGCTTGTGCAGCTTGGACTTTACGCCGTAAGATGTCCCACTTCTGAGTAATCTCTTTCTCTGGAACTGAAAACTTTAAAAGTACCGATATTTGTGATACATTAGAGATGGAGGTGGAGCTAATTTGCTCAATACCATCTATGCTTCTAATTTCATTCTCTATAACATTACTTACATGCATCTCCACCTCTTCTGCCGATGCACCTGGATAGATAGTTACTACCATGGCCTGCATAACGACAATCTCAGGATCCTCTAATTTGCTTATATTCATAAACGAATAGATTCCCCCAAAGAGTATTGTCAAGATCATAAACCAAAAGACAATACGATAACGATAGGCTAATTCTGATATATGTTTCATGTGTATAGTAACGGTAATAATAAAAAGATGAACTCTCTTATTTATTACAAGATATTGGCACTATTGCCAAGGGTGGCTTGTTTCTCTAACTTTACCTTCTGACCTTCGTGTAGCATATTTACTCCGGCCACTACTATAGCTTCATTGCCTTTTAGGCCGGAAAGAATAATAGAATGACCATTACGATTAATATTGGCTATCTCTACCTCCTGTTTATTGACGATATATTCAGTGGTGTCCAATACCCATACATAGCTCTTTCCCTCTTGTGAGAAGAGCGCAGAGAGTGGTACTGTTAACTCTTCATCGGGAATCTCTTTATAGCGTAATTGAATCTCCACTACCATTCCGGGAGCAAGTCTCTGCGACTTCTCCTTGTCCATGAGTAATTGCATACGATATAGCTGACTATTATTAGCCTTTGGAGCAATGTACGATAGAGTTAAAGGGAAGGTGCCAGAAATGATAGGTGAGGTGGCTGTGAAACCCTCAAATTGATTGCGTTTGAGATATAGACTAGAGGAAATATTGGTCTCTATACAAAGCGATTCAGTATTTACAATACTTACCACTTGAGTCATTGGGGTTACTGTTTGGTTTAAACCTACCTTAATTTGTTGTATGTATCCGGTTATTGGAGAGTATAATTTCGTATCTTCTAGATTATAAAGTGCGCTCTCGTAGATCGATTTTACACTCTGTAAGCCAGAGATAGCTTTATCGTAATCGTTTTTTGAAACACTATTGCGATTATAAAGTTCTATGACACGATTCACTTCTCCTTCGGTTTGTAAGTATTTGCTCTCGGCTGCAGCATACACGACTTCATACTCGCGAGGGTCGAGAGTTGCTATGAGTTCGCCACGTGTAACGTATTGGCCAGGTTTAACATAGATTTGATTAACAGAACCTGGTACTCGAAATACAGGATAAGATTCTGTCACTGCCCGTACAGTGCCGCTTAGCTTCTCTTCTATATCGGGGAGTTCATGCATCACGTAAGCTATCTTTATGGGACGCACAAACTCTTCGGTTTTCTCTCTCTTCTTACAGCCAGAAAGTAGAATTGTAAATATTAATAATATGTAGATGGCTCTTCTCATGCATTTTAGAGGTGTTTTTGAATATTTAGATTAGTATGTGCAAACATATGAAAAAATACTTACACAATAGAATAATTTATGCAAAAAAGAAACCAAATTTAATTATTTAATATTCCGCTATATTTACCTTACGTATTTCATTATTTCCTTGAATGGTTGGGTAGTACATGAGCTCTATATTTGCTGGGTTTATTGTATATACTCCATTATAACGTGGTAATAGTTCTATTTTAAAAGTGTGTTCACCTTCGGTAAGGCGATTGCAGAATATAACCACTTTATCTTTATAATATTCTCGGTGTACCTCGTAACTGTTTCTGCCTCTTTCTTTCTTCTCATAACTGCAACCGGCAGGTATTGGTATCTCTAACATAACATAGTTGGCTTCGCCACTCAAGCTAACTTGCACTTCTAATGTTACGGTACGTCCAGCCTTGAGTGTATCAATCGCTTTGTTGTTACTCTTGAAATAGGTTTCAATGGTAAAACCTTTGTCGTTCACTACTTCTGGATTCTCTACCCACTGCTCTTGATACGTAGTAACAAAGAGTGGCAAAGTGCCGGATTTACTCACTGTAACCTTATCGACCTCTCCTAAGTTAGCCTTATAAGGTAGGGTGGTTATCTCTTTGCCATTTACGGTAAAGGTTGTTTTCTCCATTCTATTAACCTCCTGCAATAGGTCGGGTATGAGGGTGGTGATAATACGCATACTCTCGTAGGTGTTACCCCAATGGTTGCCGTTCCGATTCTCGAAGAAGTAGTTCTGTACACCGCTAATGGTATCTTCACTTACCTGGAATAGTTTTAAGAGTTCATAACCCATTAGGCTATTCTCTATGTTACTTACGTTAGGACTACGCCATAACGATACATCTTTCTCTTTCTCTTTCCAGTAGTAGTTGCCCAATATACTCCGTTGCATATCTTTCACTACCGAGTCTTTACTCATTAGGTCAAAGAGTTCTAACTTGTAGAGCGTTTGTTGCGCCTCTAATCGTTCGGTTAAACCTCTACTAGGCAACATAGCATCAAGCTCTTCGTAAGTGTGTCGGTAGGGATAGTCTGCCCCTAAACGTTTCAGTAATTCTAATCCTATGAAGATGTGATTTTTCGACATATGTTTTCTCTCGTCGCTATTGCGTATTAATCTAATCTCTTTTTCTACCATACCTTGTAAATAATTTTTCAAGGTATTCTCATTGATAGTAATGTTGTAACCAGCATCTTTAGCATCTAAGAGAGTATTCAATACATATTCCGATATCCAATATTCGGTAGACCCTTGGTTCCACCAGCCCCACAGTTGCTCACTATTCTGATTCTTGCAGAGGTTATCAATCAATCTCTTCAACTCTTTTTCATGTTTAAATTTCTCGCCTTGTAGTTGATTCAACTTCTTCAACAGCAGTAAGGCGTTAATCTTAGAGGCCATCTGTTCGTTACAATCGTATATGTAGTGAATAACAAAGCCTAACTCACGTTTAAAGAGGTCGATTGCCGAATTCTCGGCATATAGTGTATAATCGCCCCATATCGGATTCATGATAAAAGTCTAAGGCTTACTATTGGTAAGTATAGATCTGCAGAGCACACGCCTGAACTTCTG
>CAMTOX010000143.1 GCA_947074225.1 uncultured bacterium | reverse complement strand
CTCCACAAGGCTTGGGTCACACACCTTTTCCCTATGACATAGGGTGCATGCCCACGATCTAATGGAGAATCGACTATTAACACCATTTCAAACTTTGCACGAGCCAACTCTACAGTTATTACTTGTTGTTCCTGTTTCATCACATTCTAAATGATAATAATGCACAAATATAAATCGCCAAAATGCTAAACCATGGCCGAAGCTATGTTTAAATCATCTATTTTATATTATAAATTGATCAACTTGCTAAGTCAACTTATTTAGGAAGACACCCCTCAATCTCATACAAAACTGCCACCTTGCTCGCACCTTGCTCGGACCTTGCTCGGAGCCTAGGTGCGAGCGAGGTCCGAGCAAGGTGCAAACAAGGTCCCTATTTGGAGGATATATGAAAGTGGGAGAATAGAAGAAAATAGTTTGAGAAGCTATGTGATGAAAACGTTGAAAATGGAGCATGCACAATGTTGTTGGGAGTGGTAAAATCAATAAACCCACTGCCGTATAGAAATCGACAATGGGTTTATCTTCTTTTATTAATCTAACCGATGTGTGTTATTAGCGTTCTATCTTAATGACCTTTTCGTAATATTTAATTTTGCGTACCGGATCATAAACACCTACCATATACACACCCTGTATGAGGTGCCCCAAACTAACTGTTATGAATGGGCTATCGATAAGTTGCGAAATCATTACCGCACCCTTCATATCGTAAATATGCAGATAGGTTCCAATGGGGTAATCGTCGAGTAAGACAGTTATCATATCGGTTGTTGGGTTTGGTGCGATGGTGATATAGGTTCCCGGATTGGTGCCATAGCCATAATTATGCGTTGGGCAAATATAAGCCGTGGTGCCTGACATGGTGGTTACCTGAACATGATAAGAACCTATCAATCCGCCGGGTTCTACATAGTATTCTTGATTGGCACCAATGATTAATTCGCCATCACGATACCATTGGAAAGCAGTAAACTGACCATTGGTATTGTAAACTGCTATGACATTATCTAATTTTTGATAGATAAGCGCCGATGAAAGATTAACTTTAAATTCAAATGACTCAGGCGTGCTTTCTAATCCATACTGATGCTTCAACTGTAATTGCGCATCGTAAAGTCCCGATAGGCAGTTTTGAGGCACATTGATCAGTAATAATCCATCGGCAGGAACGGTTTGATAAGGTTCATTGACAAAGCCTTGTGCCAAAGCGGCAGCACCATAGATAATGCGATACTCTTCGGCTTCGCCACTAGAGAGTTTGAAATAGATTCCCTTCGAGCCATCGCCGGCACAATAGCCAAATGCATCGACGGTGATCGATTCAAAGATGAATGGTGGCACCGGAGTGATATTCAAGTGTAACTCTAAAATAGAGTCGCAACCAGTAGATGCTACTAACGTTTGCGTAAAGCGTTCTATTCCTATCGGATATTGAGCGGTTTTGATATCAAATCCATAATCATTGTAAATAGCACCTTGCATAATCATGTCGTTGATGGTGGTGGTTAAAGTAGGGTTCACTTTAATGGTCATGGTTTGTGAGGTACCGCTACATTCTACTCCATCGAGAATAAAGATAGGTGTTACTGTGATTGTGGCTATTGCAACTGTGTCGCCACTGTTGGTGGCAGTGAAGGCAGGGATATCACCGGTGCCTGTAGCGCCTAGACCAATACCGGTATTGTCGTTGGTCCAATCAAAGCGCATGTTACCACCACTATTTTGCGAAGTAAAGGCTATGGCAGTTGTCATAGCATTGCCGCACACCTCTTGTGAAGTAAGTGCATCGATCACTACCGTTGGTACTACAGTGATGGTGAAGGTGATTGGTGTACCTGCACACTCTACCAATGCCACCTCGTAATAAGGGGTTACTGTTATGGTAGCTACTTCAGGTGTCACACCATTATTTGTTGCTGTAAAGCTTTGTATATCGCCAATGCCTGTTGCAGCTAAGCCAATGGCCGTGTTATCATTGCTCCATTCATAACGCATAGTACCTCCGGTAACACCTGTGGTGAAGTTGATGGCAGCAGTAGCACTATTGTTACACACCACTTGATTGGCGATGGCAGTAACATTGGCCACCGGATGCACGGTTATGGTGAAACTTTCTGTGGTGCCTTGGCACTCTGACCCATTGAAGGTGTAGAATGAAGTGACCGAAAGATTGGCTACTGCCGGCGCATTACCTGTATTTGTTGCAGCAAAAGAGGCTATGTGACCATTGCCCGAAGCGGCTAAGCCTATTGAGGTATTCGTATTGGTCCATTCATAGCGCACTGAGCCATCGGTTACTTGCGAGCCAAATTGTATCGCTGTGGTATTGGCACCATGGCAAAGTCGTTGACTTAACACAGCATTTGTATTTACCATTGGGTTGATAGTAATGGTAAACGACTGAGGTGCACCGGCACACTCTACCCCACTATAAGTGTAATAAGGGGTTATGGTAATGGTAGCTACTAAGGCAGTTAAACCGGTATTTGTAGCAGTGAAAGCAGCAATATCGCCAGTACCTGAAGCAGCTAAACCAATGGCGGTATTAGAATTTGTCCAAGCATAACGCATAGTGCCATTGGTCAAGGAGGTACTGAAACTCACAGCATTTATTGTGGCATTGTGACAAGTGGTTTGATTTTGAAGAGCATTCATAGTCACTGTGGGTAAAACTGTAATGGTAAACGTTTGTGCAATGCCACTACATTCCACACCGTCTGCAGTGAAATATGGTGTTACTGTTATGGTGGCAGTGACAGGAGCAGTAGTACCATTAACAGTTGTGAATGAAGGTATAGAGCCATTACCTGTGGCTGCAAGTCCAATAGAGGTATTGTCATTATTCCATTCATACCGAATGGTACCACCACTGTTGGTCGAAGCAAAAGTGATGGCATTGCTACTACTACCGGCACAAAGCACCTGATTAGTTACTGCCGCCATAGCCACTTGTGGATTTACTGTAATAGTAAAGTTGATAGTATTGCCAGCACAATCTAAACCATTGGTAGTGATATACGGGGTTACAGTAATAGTGGCAATTATAGGATTTTGACCGTTATTAGTTGCCGTAAATGAAGGAATAGCACCTGAACCACGTGCCGAAAGCCCAATGGTAGTATCGTTATTGTGCCAATCGTAGCGCACTGCTTGACTTGAAACATTACTGCTAAAGTCAATAGATGATACTATGGCACCTGCACAGACTGTACTATTGTTAATAGATACCATGGTGGCAACCGGATTGACAGAGATCGTAAACTGTTGACTATCGGTTTGACAAGTGAGACCATTCAAAGTTTGAAATGCCAAAACAGTAATCGTAGCTATTTGTACCGTGGTATCGGTATTGAGAGCGGTAAAAGCCGGTATATTTCCGTTACCTGCTGAAGCAAGACCAATAGCAGTATTATCATTGTTCCATTGGTAGCTCATGGTACCAATGCTTGCAGGAGTATTCAATAAAATGGATGCTACAGTACCATTATGACAAACAATGCCATTGCCCACGAGTTCCATCTTAGGCCTAGGATTTACAGAGATGGTAAAGAGACGCGAGGCTCCTCTACACTCATCACCATTATAAGAATAGATAGGAGTAACAGTAATCACTGCTGTATTGACTAAGCTATCGGTAGCAACAGCAACGAATGATGGGATTATTCCATTGCCCGAAGCGGCTAAACCTATTGAAGTATTCGTATTGGTCCATTCATAGCGCATGAACGTTGAATCGACAGTTGAGGTAAAGGCAATAGTAGACACAACCTCATTTCCACAGAGTATGAGATCTGGCAATGAGTCCATTGTTACCTTTGGTAATACCGTAATGGTGAAACTATCGGGTTGTGAAGCACAAATGGTATTGTTCATCTGATAATATCCGGTAACTGTGATAGTGGCCACTTGAAGCACAGTATCTTTGCCAATGGCAGTAAATGATGGTATAGTACCTGTTCCTGAAGCCGGCAAACCGATGACACTATTAGAGTTTGTCCATTCATAATGCACGCGTCCGCTATAGCGATGAGTGTCGAAAGCAATAGAATCAGTCAAATCATTATTGCACACCTTTTGGTTGGCAATGGTTGGAACAGTCACTTCGGGCAATACCATGAGGTAGAAGTTGAACGGTGTACCTGTACAGATGATACTATCTGAATGAATGGTTTGTGGCGTTACAGTAATCACCGCTCTTTGTGGTACGGTATCGTTATTGACCGTGATAAACGGAGGAATATTTCCTTCGCCATTGGCCGAAAGGCCAATAGAGGTATTGTCATTACTCCAGAGGTAGCGTACAGAGTCGGCACTGCTTTGAATAGAGAAAGGAATTTCCTGTGTTAAACTATTAACACAAAGTACTTGATTCTGTATAGTATCTAATAAGAGTTGTGGATAAATCGTTACAGTCAAAGTATCTGATATTCCGGCACACTCTACTCCATCTTTACTGCTATAGGGTGTAACGGTTAGTGTAGCCACTTTTGGAGTATTGCCTTCGTTGATTAATAATGTGCCTTGAATAGTATCTGTAGCATAATATGCATCTAAACCTATGGTAGAATCGTTATTATGAATCTCTATACGAGAGATATTGGCACTGCTAGTTTTCACTACAGATAGCGTTTCAATATTACCTCCATAGCATATTTCGATATTATCTATTAATTCTATTGTTACTTCTGGTAATACAGAAATCTGTACCACATTGCTATAAAAAGTGCCATTTATATTAGTTACATAATAGCGCAAGTAACAGTTGTTTTGCAAGTAGTTTAGAGATTGATTGGTATAGACGATAGATTGATTAAAGAGCGAATCTACAGCAAGTTCCCATCCTTGAGCTGTTACTGCAAAGCCTTTATCGTCTAATGTAGGGATTACTAATACCAATGTATCGCCGCTACAAATAGGCATAGGTGTAAGAATATCGTCAATACGAATTATTCTACAACCTCTAAAATAACTACCTATATGAGCTTCACCTGAGATGGTTTGCCCTATTTGGTCTTTGGCAAGCATGGTTAAGAAAGAATCATTACCTCTGATATAATGCAAAGAGTCTGTTGGAGAGAGCGAATAGGCCATGGTAGAATAGTCATTATTGTGCCAGAAATAGGAGCCACTACAAGCTGCTTGACTCAAAGCATCAATATGTAGCGTTCCATCGGCGTCTAATACCGGTTTTCCTTGAGCAGTGAAAGTCTCAAAGAGGTCGCTCATAGTAACTCCTATTTGAGTTCCTATATGAGTATTGAAGATGTTTAATGTAGTATCGTAATAAGCATCGACAGTTCCAAAGAGAGAATAGAATGAATTGATAGTTGCAGTATCTCTACGCAAACGAATATCCATTTGTGGATTAGATTCATTGACCACAATAGAATTTATAAAGTTGAATGAAGCGCCTGAAACATCGTTTGACATTTCAATACCTCCCACGTTATTACTCATTGTAGAGTTTATTAGTGTAAAGTTTGCTTTTCCGGTACTAATGCAATAGCCATTACGATTACTCTCATTAGATTCCATGGTGGTATTTTTAATGATAATTTCATTTGCTTG
>CAMTOX010000142.1 GCA_947074225.1 uncultured bacterium | reverse complement strand
CTTTGAGGGGGTAGTGGTCGCAAGATCGTGTGAGTTCGAGTCTCATCCTACGCACTAAAACAAAAAGAGCATCTTTCTTTAAGAAAGATGCTCTTTTTTATGCCACTCTACCCTATCGCACTTCTTTAAGAATACTGCATAGAGAGAAGATGAAATAAGGGGGTAGCTCACAGAGATATTGAATAATAAGAAACAGAAGGTATCTTCTCAGTAGCACTGATATGAAAAGAGCTGCTCTTATAATAGTTGTAAAGAACTATATCATTGTATGTAATACTCTGGTATAGTAATTAGCAGACTCTATGAGTTCATACAAACTTAAGCTATTCTAAGGTGGTATCTATTACTGAATAATAGAGTATCGCATAAGTGATGTTATATTACCATAAATGGTTTTTCTAAACGGTATATAAGATTTATAGGAGCTTCATAATAATGCATTCTTTGGTTATATATGCATAAAAAAAGCTGACCTTTACAGATCAGCTTTTCTTATATTAATGCAGCGATATTACTTAATCAAAACATCTTTTACTTCCCAAGTACCAGCATAAGAAGCTGTAGAAGTATAAACGAATGCAATTCTAACGCTTTTACCAGCATATTTAGTAATGTCTATGTTACCTGAGCTAACGAATCCCCATTTAACAGTAGGCCAAGTAGGAATAGTAAGTGTTTCCCACTCTCCAGCATCTCCTTCAGAGATTTTCACGAAGAAGAACTCAGAATCATCACCACCTTTGTAGTTTGTGTGTTGGAAAGACAAAGTAGCCGATGATAACGTAGACATATTAATAATTGGAGAAACTAACCAGCTTTCAGCAGCATTATTACCACCAGAGAAAGCACTTCCTTTCATATAACCATTAGTACCATAGATATCATGGTTCCAGATATAAGTAAGGTTTGAAGGAAGAGTTACATTGTCGATAGTAAAGTCACCTTGACTTGAAGCAAAACTTTCATAGAATAAACCTTCAAATGTTTGAGGTTCCACTCCAGTGTTTTCAGCTACTAACCAATAACCAGTAGTATTTTTTACACCAGGAATGCCATTGTACTTCATAATATCTCCAAATACCATAATTTCTTTACCCACTAAAGAAGAGTTGGTATAGATATCTAAAGCTGTGCGAATAGCTCCAGCAGGTAATTGTACACATACTGTGTTGCTTAAAGTAGCTCCAGTAGCTTCAGCAGCAATCATAACATTTACACAGATAGAATCTGGAGTAGTAGATAATACTGAAGGGTTTGATTTGTTATCATAGAAACCAACCACATAACCTTCTACCCATACGCCAGGGAAGTTAGTAGAAGAAGTAGAAGTAGCATTCATTTTTATAACGTCGGAACCAGTGTAAGGATCAGCCTTAGTACCAGCACCCGCGTATTCTGTAGTGTCATTACCACTACCACCACCACCAGGAGTTGGAGGAGTTACAGGAGGTTCAACAGTACCTCCACAAGCTGCTAGAGTAGCCAAAACGCAAATTCCTAAGAAATACTTGATAGTTTTCATAAAATCAGTCATTGAATAAATTAATAAATATAGTTTAAAAGTTTTTGAATTATTCTTCTACAAAACCCGACACGTCCTCACGATCACGAATAAGTAATTGATACGTACTACCGAATATGGTTAAAATACCAGTTACATTACCAACACCTTTAGGCAAAAGATCGGCATAGAAGTTTGAATAACCACTTGTTCTAACAATGACAGAACCTCCTCCTTCAAAATTAAGAGTTCTACTTGTATTTACATCTTTGTCGGCAAATGGAAGATTCATACTAGCATCGGGGAAATAGACTTTTTCAAATTTTACTAACAAGCCCACATCAGCAGTAGTAAAGTCGGCCGAGGTAAAGACTTTAGGAGCTGGTACAGCAGCAGAGTCTGGCAAACCACTAGCGAAGAAGTGTTTATAAGGCATTGTGTTAGTAACAGGATCTACATATACTTCCCAGATAAAATCCCAACGGCTTAATGTTCCATTGGCATCAACAAAACCAATTTGTGGTAATCCACGATAATCGCCAATATATAATCCATTAAGTTTAGCGAAAACAGTTTGTCCAAGAGGGAAATAGTTATATAAATTTACTTGATCCATAGAGATATTTATACCTCCTGTTGCATCTTGTATATAAATAGATTTGTAAATATTACCCGACAAATCGTTTGCAGTAACAATACCCTTGATGATAACATCTGTATCGATAAGCTTAGGTGCCTCTGAAGGGTTAGTTATTGGATGCAAAGCTTTAAGTTCTGCAATGGTAGTGTTAGCCGTCCAATCGAGTACCTCAAAGTCTAATTTAGGTTCTGTATAGTTACGACATGAGCTTAATGCCAGTATCATAACGCATGAAAAAGAGAGATATTTTATTAGTGTTTTCATAAAGCTAATTATCTATTAATGAGTTATCAATTAAAAACGGAAGCTAACATTCAAGAAGAAAGTAGTACCATAAGCATAGAAATATTTATTTGGGAAACGTTTTAAATAAGTTTCTCTGCTTGTAGAGGAGTTAGTAGAGCTAAAGCGACTTTGCTCGTAACCACCAGTTCTTAAGTTAGTGTTGTTTAAAATATTATTAGCACTTAAGTTAATGTTTAAGAAGTATTTATAGTTAAATCTGAAAGATTTACCTATAGATGCATCGACAGTAAATCCACCTTTTAAACGTTCTTGATCGCGAATATCGGCTATTAATTTAGCGTCGGCTTCATTCTCTGGATTAAGTCCTGCGATAGCTCCTTCTGTTCTACGCAATGGATTGAAATCAAGATAAGAGTTTGTGAAGTAGTTAACATTCAATTCTAAGAACCAATATTTAGGGTGAAAATATTTTACACCTACTGTCGCAGCAACCTCAGGAGTACCATCTAAGTGGAATCCTTTTACATATATTTTATCTACAACATCGCCATACAAACCATTTTCCATACTAATTGTTGCAGTAGGATCTGAAGTGTAAACATTCTGACCAAATGCAGCAACACCGACTAAAGTTACAGCTGAAGACACTTTAACTTCTAATCCTAATTCAGCACCTGTATGTCGTTTATTGAAATCGTACATTGCGAAGTTCACATAGGTATTGAACTCATCATTATAGAAGCTACTTAACTCTGTTGAGTTCCAGAAGTTAGTATTATAGAGTGTTAAACGTCCATTTACATAACGTGTACGGAAATAGTAATTCAAATCTACAGCTAAATAATTCTCTGGACGAAGGTCAGGAATAAGGTTCGCTTTTACACGTGGAGAGAAGTATGCGTCGTTTGCTAGAGGAGCATTAGTTCCATTAGCAATATTAATTGCTATGATATGACGACCAGTAATACGATAGTTTGCACCTATCTTAACTCCATAGGTTAAGAAGTTTTGCACCGGACTGCTTCCATAAGAACCATCTACATATTCCCATTTCTTAGCATTACCATTAAATGTTTGTGCTAAATATAATGAATCACTTGCACGACCATTTTTCATGTGCCCTACTCTATAGAAGCTATTATACTCCACGTTAGCAGCAAGATAAACATCGAAGGAAGTTCCGCGATATTTTCCTTGAGCCCAAGCATTTGCTTTATTAACATGTATATCGTAATTGTAGCCGAAAATATCGCCTTCAACAACGTGTCTGTTAGGATCTAACAAGTTATTTTGCATGAACTTAGTATCTCCAGGATTATCACGTTCACCATATTGGTCAATATCTAACCAGTACTCAGCTCCTAAAAGATCGTCAATAACCTTATAGTGCATACCTTTTGTATATTGGTATTCAATACCAGCATCTAATTGCCAATTCTCATTGAAATTATAATTTAAGACTGAATTGAAACTTGCTACATGTTGATTGTTTTTACGATTCTCGACTATGTAACGTCCGCTTTTATCGGTAATATTAGCTAAAGCATTAGCACGATACATAGCATCCCAATCTACTTGACGATAGTTCTCATCGGTCATCCACATAAACTCTCTAATATTTGCTGCTTCAGTATTTGCAGGTGAAAGAGTCATGTAGTAATTAGGAAGATTACGGTAATAGTCTGGACGTGGGTCTGCCGATTTATACCAATTTAAAGAAGTACGACCATCATCTTGATATTTATAACCTACCGAAGTAGTTAATTTAGACATATCATTGATTTTCCATATATAGCTTAATACTGTAGTAGGGACAAAAGTTCTTACTTGACGTGCATTTCGCATTACTCCATTCTGATAACCCCAGTTTGGATTATAGTAGTTATTTCCATATATAGAGTTACCATTACGTGTTAAAGTAGTATTAAATATTGATCTCTTGGGAGTTAAATCATAGGCTTCTTGCGTAGCTGCACCTTGTTGACCACGTTCTGTAGGTGCTCCTAAAGTTATTAATGAAAGACTATGTTGATCAGTAATACGTTTTTCAATAGATAAAGCATATGCCCATGCATCGTAGAAAGTTCCTTGAGCAAAACCACCTTCTCTACCCCAACGATAAGAAGCTGAAGCAGCAACTGCCCAACCATTATCCATTAAACCAGTACCATAAGTAATCATGGTACGAGTGGTATAACTACGGTTAGAGGCTACTTGTCCTATTTTTAATCCTTTACGAATCATAGATGCACGAGCATCAATTTGTGTTGTACTACCTAAGTTTCCATAGGCAAATGAAGAAGCTTCAACACCAATTAAAGACTCTTTAGAACGCACCATATCGTTCAAACCACCAATGGAGCCATAATAAAAACCGCCACGTTCAGCATTGTCTAAATTAATACCATTTAAATAAGTAGTATTATATATAGAACTATAGCCACGTTGACGGAAGCGCATAGAGCCGAAAACATATCCGGCAGTAGAATTGAATACATCACCTCTTGAAGATAATAATCCAGATACATTTTGTGAACGGCTACTGCCTCCATCAATATCTAAATCATTTTCCGAGAGACTCAAGATTTGATCTTCTTTTGTCATATCAACAGGAACCATATTGATAGGAATATTTCCAAGATCAATAACTCCTTGTTTATTTACTGATACTACTAATTGTTGTAATATCACACCATCTTGAGAGATCACTAACAAATCATTTCCTTCTGAAAGATTATTTAACTGAAACTCTCCTTGACTATTGGTTGTAACCGAAGAACTAACACCGTTTAGAGTCACTGTGACATGCGATGCTGGCTCGTTTGTCCCTGCAACTCGTATTACTCCCTTGAGTGTAGACTGACCATATAAAACTACACTTAAGAGACTGACAAGGACCACTAAAAAAGTCTTTTTCATAGAATAAACTGTTAATTATTTCGCAACTATTTTAACCTGCAAAAATCGTTTGCAATATTACAAAAAAATCACCAAATCATCATAAACTTACTAACATTTAACTATATCATAATGATTTAGGCAAACTTTTTGATAAAATGTTTTTTTTTAGATTATATCTGATGTTTCATATTTTGAATTGTTAAATAGTTCGTAAAAGCATAAGTCTGAACTCCAGTAATATTAAGCAATCTCGTATGCCGTCTTATACTAATAACAAAAACACGCTGTAGTTGCATAATGAATCAACTCAAAACTACCACATT
>CAMTOX010000141.1 GCA_947074225.1 uncultured bacterium | reverse complement strand
GAATATCAGATGGCAGCACAAGCTACACAATTGGGCGTAACAAGAGCAGAATATTGGCCCAGTGTTGATGGGGATGGTAACATTGGATTTGCCTCTCACGACGTCAATAAACTTTTTAATCATAAGAGTCTGACTTATGAAATTGCCCCTACATTGACTTGGAATTTCTTCCAGGGAACGCAGAATCTACAAGCTGTACGCCAACAAAAAGCATTACTTGATGAATATATTAAGCAATTTAACTACGATGTGTTGAACGCTATTCAAGAGGTCGATGTGGCGATTAATGCCTATAAAAACTCTATAAAACAGATTGTGGCACTGCGCGAGGTGGTAAATCAAGGCAAGAAAACTTACGATTTATCGGTCGATTTTTATAAGCAAGGTCTTTCTCCATTCCAGAATGTCCTTGATGCTCAACGCTCATTGCTGGAATATGAGAATTCATTGACCGAAGCACAAGGCAATTCTTTGATCTATTTAGTGCAGTTATATCAGTCGCTCGGCGGGGGATGGGATAGCACAAAAGAACATAAAAAGTGAAGAACGTATTAAAGTGTTGTAGTGTAGTTGGCTATTTCAATATAAGAAATAGGAGTGACTTATTAGATTGATTATCAGACATTAAATTGAGTTTAATAGATTTAATAAGCAGTTTGCTCTAAAAAGATGAATATCTGA
The DNA here is from genome assembly GCA_947074225.1 of uncultured bacterium. Lineage (GTDB taxonomy): Bacteria > Bacteroidota > Bacteroidia > Bacteroidales > Paludibacteraceae > CAMTOX01. The sequence continues at coordinate 4,958 of CAMTOX010000141.1, read as the reverse complement.
GATTCATGAAGATAGTTCATTGAAGAATAAAAAACAAAAGAAATAAACGAATAAATAAACACGAAGTAACCTTAGAATTATGAATAAGTATATTTTAATTGCAGCCTCTGTTTTGGTATTAGTATCATGTAAAGACAAGAAACATGCTACCGAAACTGAACTTCTCCCGATAGATGTATCTTCTCCAAAAGTTGAGAATATCGTATTAACTAAGGAGTATCCGGGATATTTGAGTTCCAATAAGACGGTAAGTTTAGTGGCTCGTGTAGATGGTACCATCACCGAGTCTTATCTTGTTCCCGGAGCCTATGTGCGCGAAGGAGAACTACTATTTGTGATTGAACCTACTACCTATGAGAATGAGGTGAGGCAAAGTGAAGCACAACTTGCCACCTCTAAGGCGCAATATGAATATGCAGAGAGCAATTATCAGCGCATGAAAGAGGCGGCAGAGAGTGGCGCCGTCAGTCAGATACAGGTGCTAGAAGCTGCTGCAACAGCTAAAGAGCAGGCGGCTGCCATAGCTACTGCAGAAGCAGAACTCAATACGGCACGTACGAATTTAGGGTATTGCTATGTCAGAGCCCCTTACGATGGTCATGTTACAAAACAACAATATGATGTTGGAAACTATGTGGCAGGAGCGGCAGAGGCTGTAACACTGGCTACACTTTATAAAGACGACTCCATGTATGCTTATTTCAATATTGAAGAGAGTACCCTGATGACTATGATCTCGGTACAGAAAACCAATAAACTGCCCGATAGTCTTCACAATAAAGTGGGGGTACGGATAGGAGTAAATAAAGAAATAGTCTTTCCCGGAACCATAGATTATATGTCGCCCGATGTAGATTTATCTACCGGAACACTCAATATGCGTGCAGAGGTAAAGAATAAGAATGGTATGCTTAAAGATGGATTGTATGTCATGATAGAACTTCCTTATTGTGCTTTCGATAGTGCCATATTGGTTACAGATGCCTCTATTGGTACCGATCAATTGGGTAAATATGTCTATGTGGTCAATGATTCTAATGTGGTTCAATTAAGACATATTGAGGTGGGACAAACAGTAAATGATACTTTAAGACAAGTTACTAAAGGTTTGAAACCCGATGAACTCTATGTTAAATCTGCTTTGTTGAAGGTCAGAAATGGCATGAAGATTAAGCCTATAAAGAAATAAGTTATGGTAAAGTTTTTCATTAATAGGCCCATCTTTGCAACGGTAGTTGCATTGCTGATAATTATTGTGGGACTCATAGCCCTCAATAGCTTGCCGGTGGCCCAATATCCGGATATAACACCTCCTACAGTACAGGTTTCGGCAACCTATGTTGGTGCCGATGCACAGACCGTTGCACAAACCATTGGTACACCTATAGAACAGCAGGTCAATGGTGTTGAAGGGATGATGTATATGAATTCTACCTCTTCAAGTTCCGGTTCGTATAATCTTACAGTGACCTTTGAAGTGGGTACAGACTTGGATATTGCCACTATCATGGTTCAAAACAGGGTAGCCATAGCACAGTCTAGTTTGCCTGAAGCGGTAGTGGTACAAGGTATTACCACACGTAAACAGTCTACCAATATTGTGATGATATTGTCTTTGGCCTCTACAGATCCAGAGTACGATGCTTTATATCTGACAAACTATGCCACCTTAAACATGCTAGATGAGTTGACACGTTTGCCCGGTGTAGGTTCTGTAAGTGTTATGGGTGCAGGAGATTATAGCATGCGTATTTGGATGGATCCCGAAGCTATGCGGATTCGTAACATTACTCCCGATGATGTTTATGAGGCCATCTCTGCACAGAGCCAGCAGGTTTCAGCAGGTTATGTAGGGCAACCTATTGCTGCTGCCGATAACCCATTTCAATATACTTTAATGGTGAAGGGACAATTGGTGTCGCCGGAAGAGTTTGGAAATATTATTCTTAAGACAGAAGAAGGCGGGAAATTCCTGCGTATAAAAGATGTGGCAAGGGTAGAACTTGGCAGTGAATCTTATAATGTTATCTCTCGGTTAAATGGTGAACAGTCTGCCACTATAGCAATTTACCAGTTGCCGGGAGCAAACTCTATGGATGTGGCAAAGGTGGTAAAGAAGAAGATGAAGGAACTTTCAGAGGGATTGCCTGAAGAGATAGACTTTGGAGTCTCACTTGATACCACATTGGTTATTAGTGCATCTATACATGAGGTGTTAATTACATTTCTGGAAACTACAGCGTTAGTAGTCTTAGTGATATTCTTGTTCTTGCAGAATTTCAGGGCAGTGATAATACCCTGTATCAGTATACCGGTCTCTTTGATAGGTACTCTGGCGGTAATGTCTGCTTTAGGTTTCTCTATTAACACCCTTACCATGTTCGGTATGATACTGGCCATAGCCATAGTCGTCGATGATGCGATAGTCGTCGTGGAGAATGCTTCACGACTGATGGAGACGGGAAAGTATAATGCTCGAGAAGCAGTGACGGCAGCCATGAAAGAACTCATAAGCCCTATTATAGGTATTGTATTGGTATTGCTCTCTGTTTTTATACCAACCATCTTTATTGGAGGTATTACCGGACAACTTTACAAACAGTTTGCATTGACCATTTCTGCCGCAACATTAATCAGCGGATTTAACTCTTTGACTTTAACTCCTGCGCTTTGCGGTCTGTTTTTGCAGATACCCAAAAACTCTAAATTCTTCTTGTTCCGCGGTTTCAATGTCTTTTATAATGGTGTGCAGAAACTATATAATGCATGTGTACTGTTTTTATTAAAGAAACCATGGTTTGCAGCAATCTCTTTCATTATAGTTTCAGCTTTGGCATTTCTTATGTTCCTAAAGTGGCCTTCTACCTTTTTGCCACAAGAAGACGATGGTTATTTCCTTGTATCAAGCCAATTGCCTCCTGCAGCTAGTTTGAACCGTACAGAGGCCATAAATGCAGAAATTGACGCTATTTTAAGCAGCTATCCGGAAGTAGATAACTATGTTGCGGTGGGCGGATTCTCTGTGATGAGCGATGGCGAGACTTCCAATGCCGGAACCTATTTCGTTATTCTTAAGAACTGGAGTGAACGTAAAGGTAAAGCACATACGGCTCAGGCAGTAGTAGATCGTTTTAATAGAGATGCTTATGGTATTCAAGAAGCAGAAATATTTGGTATGGTGCCTCCGGCAATTCCCGGATTAGGTGCCTCCGGAGGATTACAATTAGAACTTCAAGATAGGAATAACCTTGGATCACTAGCTCTGCAAGAAGCTGTAGATATGCTTCTTGTAACTTACAAAACAAAACCTGAAATTGCGAGTCTTACATGTATGTATCAAGCCAATGTGCCTCAATATATGATTAATATTAATCGGGATAAGGTAGAGATGTACGGCTTAAACATAGACGATGTATTTTCTACATTGAGTTATTATATGGGTGCAGCCTATGTGAACAACTTCTCTGAATTTGGTCGTAACTACCAAGTAAATATTGAGGCCTCTGAGAATGCACAAAAACAACTTGCCGATATTATGCGTTTAAGTGTTGCCAATAGCGATAATAAGATGGTACCTTTTGCCTCTTTTATAGAATTGGAAGAGCAGTTGGGACTGGATAATATCAATATGTACAATATGTATAGGGCAGCTTCTATAACATGTACTCCGGCAACCTCTTCTAGTTCTAGTCAGGCCATGTTGGCTATGGAGGCCTTAGTGCAGGAGCAGTTAGGCGATAACTTTGGTTATCAATGGACCTCTATAGCCTATCAAGAACAACAATCCGGCTCTAAAGTGATACTGGTATTTGGAATGGCACTTTTAGTAGTCTTCTTGGTATTGTCTGCCCAATATGAAAGTTGGACTAGTCCACTGGCTGCCATACTGGGTATACCGGTGGCATTATTAGGTGCCATGTTGGGATGTCTTATTATGAATGTTCCGGTAAGTATTTATACAGAGATAGGTATTATACTGCTTGTAGCACTCTCTGCCAAGAATGGTATCTTGATAGTAGAGTTTGCACGCGACTTCCGTAAGGCTGGCAATACCATTAGAGATTCTGCTATTGAAGCCGGTAAAGTGCGTTTGCGTCCAATTTTGATGACCTCTTTTGCATTTGTATTTGGTGTTATGCCTCTGCTTTTTGCAACCGGTGCCGGTGCCAATAGCCGTATTGCTTTAGGTGCAGCTGTGGTATTTGGAGTAGCTGTAAATACCCTTTTTGCTACTATGTTTATTCCTGTATTCTATGATTGGTTCCAGAATCTTGAAGAGAGGGTACTCGATAAGGTAAAGTTTAGTGGCACTCAACCTGTTGCACAAAAGGGTACGACAGATACCAATTCAACAACAATTGCTCCTACAACTACTGATTCTGATAGTTCTGCTAGTGCTTCGACGTCTGATACAGCTAGTTCAAAGTCTACAGAAGAAAAGAGCTAATAACAGATTTTTAAAATATAAAACGGGTGAGAATATTAAGTTATTCTCACCCGTTCTGTTATCTTTAGTATTGTATTATAAACCGTTTATTGAGTATTGCGTACCGATTTATTCTCTTTGTAATAAACTACTTCGTATTCAAATGGGAAGTCTGTTATAGCTACCTGTTTTACAGAGCTATTTGGTACTCCAGCACGAATGGTATTATATTCAATTCCTTTTTCAGTTCTGAACTTTCCTTCTAAGTTCACTATGCGGTTATGTGTTTCACTTGTATTGTGCAAGAAATAGTAATTACGTTCGCCCATTGTGATTTTTCCTAATTGCAATCCCTCTTCTAGTTTTTGATATTCTATTGGAATATTAAGCATCTTCACAATATTATCAAACTGATCCACACTCATTGGAGTATTGCTCTTATCGGTCATCATTTGGAAAAGCTGGATTGCTTCACGTACATTGCGTTTTACCTTTCCCTTCAATGTATCTGTACTTTCTGTAGCTTTGTTGA
>CAMTOX010000140.1 GCA_947074225.1 uncultured bacterium | reverse complement strand
TCGCTTCAAGTTGGGATTTTATAATTCCCGAGCTAACTGTTTTCACTTTCTCCTTGCGGCGATCGCTTTTTTATAAAATAGGGCTAAATAGACAATAAATCGCTCCTTTTTTCACAATTCATTCCCTTTGCTTCTTACCGGTTCCCTAAAGAGATTTGATAACTATCGTTTGCTAATTATATATACTAATTTAGTGCTATTCTCTCTTTTTTTACTACTCTTTTTGACTAAAAATAGTTATTTAAAAACAAAACAGATTACTCTATAATGCACTGTTATTTAGTATTTCGTAAACTTTCTTGTCATAATAATAGGCTTAAATAGTTATAATCTTAAAACCATCTTGGTGTAATGCAATTACTATCTCTTTGTTCCTATTTTATAGTCTCTTTATGCTCTGTTGAAATGTTAATGCCTTAACATTTACCCACCGAGTCGTACTTCACATAAAGAATAGTTCTAAGCACTATTCTCTTTGTGTAAAAACAAAAAGCATACAAAAGTAGGTCGAGGGTACATCTATTTCCTTTTGAGAAATCAAAATAGTCGTGTAAATGGTATTCTTTAGCAGCCCTCTTTTTCAATCTTTGTATGCTTATACGCTTTGCCACCGGGTTGAGTGGGTATATATGCATCTTTAGGAGAGCTTTTTTTTGTTTGAAAATACGTTTCCAAATTCTTTTTCTTCCTTTTTTTCAATACAGATAAGTGTAGCCTTATAGTTGTAATTTTTTTATCTATTTGATAATGAGTTGTTAATGATTACAGTTCTTATCTTGGCAAAGCTGTTTCAAAGCGGTGTTAAAGAGGAACCAAAGTCGAACCAAAGTCGGATCCTAGGATCCGACTTTGGTTCGACTTTGATTCGACTTTGAGGGCTGTTTAGTAGGTAAAAGCCCTATTTTTAAACCTACAAACGTAACTCTTATCTTTGTATATATGCATAACTTCATGAATCTTCTCTCTCTTCTTTTTATTACACGAAAACTTTTCATCTTTTGTTAAGATACTGTTTTAAATAAGGCACGTTCATTGCTACCACTATTAGAGTGCTAGTTTATTCTTTTTCAGAGCTTTTGTGTCTGTTCTGATTCTCTTTATTATTCACTAAACAAGTAGTGTAGGAACTAACTAAATATTTATTTAACTTTGTGAATTGTTTATGGCAAATTCTAATGAGCGTTTCAGGTAGCTGTTTTTTGTTTCTGAAGTTGTTTGGAATACGCTTCTTTATTGGCTAATGCAAAAGCATCTTTTTTGCTCTTTAAAAGAAGCGTTCGCCTTTGAATGCTTTAAACAGAATGGTTTTGCTATTGTAATACAATAGGTAAGCACTTTATATGTGACTTTGTAATATGTTCAGATATTGCACATTGGAATCAATAAATTGGCTGCGCTAAAGTATGAATACACGCACTATTTTCTCGCGTGATGCTCTATTGCATTAAGCTAGAAATAAAGCGTACTGAATAGGAGTCCTGAAGTTACCGGAGAAGGGTTGAGACATGTTGTAGACATCATACTTTATAATGACTAATCACTATTGGTTCTGTTTTTAAACTATTCCTATGGTCTAATGCCTTTTAAAAGGTTGTAATACACAATTGATTATGAAAAGAAACTATTTATGGGCCCTTGTAGCTGTTCTTTTTTTGGCAGCTTGTGGCAAAGTTCAAGAAAAGAGTGAACGTGAAGAGATGGATTTGAGAGGCGATGTGGAATCCCTATCAGAAATCTCTTATAGTGTGGTGGAAGAGAATGGCGAGATTACAGTGCTTGGCAGTGGCAGATCTGATTTCTCTAAAAGCGGATCGGACGAATTTGTGAGATTTAATACCAATGGCGATGTTATAGAACGTTTCGTAGTGATAGATGGCGAGGTGATGTTATGGAACTTTTATAAATACGATAATAATTTATTGCAGTCGGCAGAGGTCTATTTTGCCGAGATATCCGATTCTATTCCAGAGTATGTCACTAATTTTACCTATAATGAAAATGGAAAACCCTTTACAATGACAACCTTACAAAGAGATTCTGTTGTCTTTATGTTTAAAGAGTTTGGATACGATGCTAAGGGTGAGGTTTATGACGAAGTGGTCTTTGATGCCAATGGTGAACGTTTAGGACGTACCTTTTTTACATATAATAAAAAAGGAGAAGTTACCGAAAGTCGCATTTGCGGACCATCGGGCGAACTCTTAGAGCGTCGTGTGCAAGCGTATAATAGCAAGGGCGAGCTGAAGCGTTTAGAGGTGTACGATCAAGATAATGTACTCTTAGAAACAACAGAATTTAATTACGACAAAAATGGAAATATAACCAAAGATGCTTATGAAAGTAACGATGGTTTCAAGAGCGTGGTGAAGTATAGCTACAACCATCATGGTTTTGTAGATAAAATTATATACCAATCGTCTATCTTTGAGAAGCCTTTGGAGGTGACCTATGAATATCAGTACGATAATGCCAATAACTGGATAGAGTCGATAGAGCGTCAAGATGGTGAGATGATTTATGTTACAAAAAGAGAGATAAGCTATTTTTGAAAATAGCATTGCAGAAGTTTTTTAAATTTAATGTTGTATGAAATCCCCCAAAGAGATAGAGATAGCCAATTTTAATTATGACTTGCCCGAAGATCGGATTGCTAAATATCCGTTGGAACAGCGTGATCACTCCAAACTATTAATATGGCAATCGGGTGTTGTCAGTGAGCAACATTTTTATGATTTGCCCGATTTGCTAAATTCAGGCGACTTGTTGGTTTATAACAATACCAAAGTGATTCAGGCGCGCCTGCACTTTAAAAAAGAGACCGGTGCCGTGATCGAGGTGTTTTGTCTGGAGCCGGTAGACCCTATAGACTATTTGAGTGCTTTTGAGAGTACCGACACCTGTGTGTGGAAATGCATGGTGGGCAATAGCAAGAAGTGGAAAGAGGGTGTGCTCTCGCAGAGCGTATTGGTGCGCAATCGCTATGTAAACTTCTGTGCCGAACGGCTCAGTGCCACTGAAGGAATGACTTCTACCATTGCCTTTAGTTGGGATGACAACACTATCACCTTTGCCGATATTCTTGCCACGATGGGAGAGTTACCTATTCCTCCCTATTTGAACCGCGCAACAGAGAAGAGTGATAAGGAGACCTACCAAACGGTTTATTCCAAGATTGATGGCAGTGTGGCGGCGCCCACTGCCGGGTTGCACTTCACTAAAGAGGTGTTGCGCTATTTGGCTTTGAAAGGGATACGCGAAGATGAGGTAACTCTACATGTGGGAGCCGGAACTTTTCACCCGGTAAAGTCGCAGCAAATAGGCGATCATCAGATGCATCGCGAGGTGATATCGGTCGATAAATTTACCATTGTAGATATTCTAAAAACCATGGGACAAGTGGTTGCAGTGGGCACTACCTCTGTTCGTACCCTAGAGAGCCTTTACTATATCGGGTGTCAACTGTTGGAGAATCCACAGCAAACAACTTTTACGGTGGGGCAGTGGGATCCCTATGAAAAGGGATATGCCTATGGTACAGAAGAGTCGTTACAAGCCATTGTTGATTACTTGAACCGCACACACCTACCGGCTATCGATGCTGCCACAGAAATTATGATAGTTCCGGGGTTTGAGTTCCGCATTGTCAATAAAATGATTACCAATTTTCATCAGCCCAAAAGCACGTTGTTACTACTCATTTCTGCTTTCGTAGGTCAGGAAAATTGGCACACCATTTACGATTATGCCATGACTCACGACTTTCGTTTCCTGAGCTATGGCGATAGTTCGCTGCTTGTTCGTAGTTGATGCTCTATCTGTTCATTGCCAAATGAAATTACATATACTCTATTTTAGTCCTACAGGAGGAGTGCGCCAAGTGGCGCAAAAGATGGGGCATGCCTTGATAGCGCATTTTGGAGATGTACTGTCGGTATCGGAATTTGATTTTACTTTACCTCAAAATAGAGTTGTTTTACCTGCTTTTACTGCCGATGATGTAGTGCTTTTGGCTCTGCCGGTCTATGCCGGAAGAGTACCTAATCTGTTGCTTCCTTATTTGAAAAATCTCTGCGGCAGTGGTGCCAAAGCCATTGCGATGGTGGTTTATGGCAATCGTGCCTATGACGATGCATTGGTAGAACTCTGCCAGTTAATGCAGATGGCAGATTTCAATGTACAGGCTGCCGGGGCTTTTGTGGCACGTCATGCCTTTACAGATCTTCTGGCAGGGAATAGACCCGATGCCGAAGATTATGATCTGATGTTTCGTTTTGCACAAGCCATTGCCGATAAATGCAGGGGGAGAGAGTTGAGCAGAGAGGGTGAAATGTACTCTTTAGAAACTCTGAAAGCAGATCTAGGCAAGCCACTACACTATTATAGGCCCAAAGATGCTGCAGGAAATGCGATAGATATGCTCAGGGTAAAACCCATTACCACAGCGCAGTGCAATGGTTGCGGCATCTGTGCGGCGCATTGTCCGCTTGGATCTATATCGGTCGACAACCCTAAAGAGGTGGTAGGAAAATGTATGAAATGTTGCAGTTGCGTGCGCTGTTGTCCGCAGCAAGCTAAAGCATTTACCGACCCAGGCTTTATTTATCATCGCGATGATTTAGTACGTTGTTTCGGTAAAACACGAGGACGGTGTGAGGTGTTTGTGTAAAAAAAATAATATCCAACTTATTCTAACCATTTGATAAAAGCATTTTTTGGAACTATACATATGAATTTATGTGTAAATTCTATTGATAAATTGAGTTTAATATAGTAGAATATCTCTTTAAAACAGATATTTTTTAATGAGTATAACTAGCTGAAATAAAGATATTTATTTCTGTTTAAAATTGAGAGAAGAGTGCATTTTAAGTAAATGCGCTTTTTTTTTAAATAAAATATCAGATAATTTAAATATATGTGTTATATTTGAAAAATTTTCATAAAGTGCGTGTTTACTGATATTCTATTTGTTAGGTGTTTGTTGATATTCAGGGTTGATGATTTTTTATGTTTATTGTTTACTGTTTATTGTTTATTGTGAATGGTTTATTGTTTAAAAGCATTGCTTATCATGTATATACTCCTGTATTCGTGATTCGTTATAAGAAATTGTGAAAGCCTAGTCGGCTAATGGTGTAGTTTTAAGAGTAGAGATTGTGTTGGCACTGAATTGGGAATTGGCGATGGCTGCCAAATGGCAGAATGGACAACCGGGCAATGACCATCTATATGACCAAGCTGTGCTTTATGCTAGTGAACTCTTTACGGTGCATGACTATGGTTATAGCAAACATTATTTTATGGAAGGTCAACGCATAGCAGCCTCAATAGGCGGTCAGAACCCGAATTATTTAGTAGATCCATATAAACCATTAAAAGGTATTAGTGACGATATTTATGCATTACAAAAAGATTATGCATATAAGATGAAACAGTATTATGTTATGAATGATCCGAATAGCATTGATCTATGTTATTGGCAAAATAACTGCTTGACCGATGCTATGATGAATCCTGTCGGTAATGGTAGTGTATTCTTCTACCACAGTGACCATTTGGGTAGTGGTACGCTTTTGACGAATGCTCACGGACAGGTGAGCCAAGTGCTAGGGTATATGCCATTTGGTGAAGAGCTGCTGAATGTGACCGACCGAACCTACTAAGGGGAGTTCTATTTTCTGAGCGCAGAATAGAAGGCTAAGCTTTAGTTTT
>CAMTOX010000139.1 GCA_947074225.1 uncultured bacterium | reverse complement strand
CGAGATTTCTGAATGTGACTGGAGTTCAGACGTGTGCTCTTCCGATCTACGTATTACAGCTAACTGTAATACGTGTTGTGGTTAATTATAGACTATGTAATTTATTAACAATAAAAAAGATATTAGAGAGCGATTTAAATTAAAAATATCTTACTAGATATATCAGAAGTATTTATTTTTTTTAATACTTTTGAAATAAAGAGCACTCTAAAGAAGTTTTATAGCATATTTTTAATGAATACAATACAAAAATATGAAAAATAAATCACATTTAATACTCTTTAAATCAACAACTGGAGCTATCATACGTAAATACAGCATAAATATACATATTAAAACACTAGTAATCAATCAACAACAAGCAATGTGTTAATTATACTTAATTTTTTAGAGTGTAATATATATATTATGGATTGTTTATAATCTCGCTAAATAGAAGAGAAAGCGTTTAAAAAAACAGTTAACACGATTCTATATTTAAGATTTTCTTTGAAATTGTTCATTTATAAAAGTTCAATAAAATTGAAGAAATAGGATGTTTAAACAGAGAAATTCTGTAATAAAGCGAGAAATGAAGCAATTCAAAAATGTACTTTATAGATAATTAATTTCTATTTAGTTATTGCCAACCAACGGATAATAATTAGAATTAAAGTAAAGATAAACAGAAGGTAATGTCAAAAAATAGAGTACCTTTGTATTGCTCTGTTTCGGCCATATAGGCCACATAATGGCTGCCAATTTCAACTTTCAAGGTTAAGGTGTTGAGATTGGCAGCCTTCTTGTTATTTATTTTGCTGTTAACAACACTAATAGATAACAATATGCATATTAAAAGATTAACACACACCTTACTCATCTCTTTCCTACCGTTCCTTCTAATCTCAACCCATGGAACAAACAGTAATATATATGGGGATGATCTGAGTGTTACAACTTCTGACACCTCTTCTAACGACAGCAGTAAAGTAAATCAGAGCAGTTCGTTATTTAAGAAGAATGTAGGCTATAACGCCTTTAATAATTCACAATCGTATGATTTTGATGAACACTACACCCTTTTACAGAAGGGAGTGAGCAGCGTTGGCTTCCGCTTAGCATTTGGCGGTGGAGGCACTGATGCCGATTGGATTGGAAGCTTTATAAAAATTGAAAGTCGCAACAAATTCAATTTTGGTGTAGGCTTAAATGGTAATTACTTCTTTAAAGACAATGTCTCTGTAGGACTACGCTTAGGTTTCAACTACCGACACAATGAGCTTCATTTAAATGGTAAAATCTTTGAACTTGCCATGGATGCTCGCGACTACGATACCCGAAGTGCTAGTGAGAGTTATTTTGCCACTGGATTCATTCGCAACTACATTCCTTTGGGACAACTTCAACGTTTCTACTTCATTAATGAAAGCAACCTTTACTACAGTTACACACACAGCTTAGCACGCGACACCTACGACAATGGCAAATCGATAATGAAGATTGAACGCCACACCAACGATATTGGCATTGGATTAACATTAGGACTTATGTATTTTCTATCTAAAGGATTTGCTTTTGAGTTCACCATAAGCCCATTAGTAGCGTATTTTGAATATACCAAAGTATTGGTAGACGAGGTAGACCCAGGCAGTAATAATAATTGGGGATTTAATTTCCGATTTATTCCAAACATGGTAAATGTGGGCTTTACCTACTATATTGGTCTTGACTATAAAAAATATAATGAGGAGATGCGCAAAAGAAATCTCTAATATAATATTGCGAATAGAACAACAAGAGAAATGCTAAATTAATAAATAATTCAACTTTTGAAGTGTGAGAAAAACAACAAACAACATGAAACACTATATTATTCCATTTATACTATGTGCTTTGCTATTTACCGGATGCATTAAAGACGATTATTTTGGTGAATCGGAATTGGCAAATATCACAACATTTAAGATTAAGGGTCAGATAAATAACTCCATTGTTACTGGCGACTTAAGAGACACCGGCTACGTATATATTAGCATTAGCAACACCATGAATGCAAGTGAACTTGAAGTTGAGCTAGCGGTAGCCTCTCCATTAGCAAAGTTTGAGACCGACCCATATAGCTATACAAACTTCTTAGAACCGGTTCTCATAAGAGTGCGTGCTGAGGATGATAATATTGTAAAGCCATGGCTCATTGTGGTGAGTAAAGGCGATGCTCCCAAACAGTTGGCCTATTCAGCATTAGACCAATGGTTCCAAACCAGTTATAGCTATACCCCATACGGTAGTTCTACGCCTGTCTATGCCTATTTCCCTGGCGAGAACAGCCAAACTTATTCACCATGGCAAACACCGGCACAAGCCACACGCTTAGCAAGTTATTTCACCACCATACCAGCCCCAAGTGAGTCGTTTGCTGAATATGCACAAATTACTACTGGCACCTATAATTTAGGTGCAGTATTAAAATCGGGTGTTGTGGGTGGTGCACTCTTTACAGGTATATTCCGCTACTCCATAACGCATGCTCCCGGAGTAGGCTCCGACCCTAACCCGCGTAAGATGATAGATTTTGGAGTGCCATTTTATCAACGCCCCAGCAGTGTTACTCTTAAGATGAGATATGCGCGTGGCGCCCAAATGGTCGATGGCTCACTGAACCCTATCTACCCTAGCGATGCCGAAGGAAGACCTGCTATTGACTCGTGCGATGTGTATGTGATATTGCAAAATCGCTCTATATTACCTAATAATTTCATACGCATAGCTACAGCATGGCTTCGCACTAGCGACAGCATTGGCACCATGAGTTCAAGCGCAGATGGCATGGTTACTTTGACACTCCCATTTATTTATGGCGAACCTACCGCAGCACAACTCGCCGAGAAACCATATTTGAAAATTGGAGGTACCTATGGAGAGGTAGAATTCTACAAATTCACTCTTGTTCCAGGAACTACCGACGAATATACGAAAACATTGATGCCTGAGGTATATCCGACCGATGCCGCACAACAAGAGCCAGACTACGTTATTGTACTCTTCTCATCGAGTGCCTTTGGCGACAGATTCTGGGGAGCTAAAAACTCACGGTTAGACGTAGGAAGCGTCGTGTTTAATTATTAAAGAGAGTAACTATAGGCTATGAAATAGTCATAACAGAGCATTCACAGAAGGGTTCTACAACTTATAGTTCCTCATGGTTCAAAGAACCATGAGGAACTTTTGGTATAATAACCAAGAAATAATATGAACATGGAAGGATAAGAAAAGCGTTATATTTAACATTACGATATAGATAAAAATAGTATATTTGCAAGTTATTATGCCTTCTGCATTCAACTATCGATCAAGATAAACTTGAAGCATCTCTGAAGCATTATTTCATCTCAAAAAAAAGAAGCAAATATTCACCTCAATAATATTGAACTACACATGTCTCTTTGGATCGAAAATATCAGCAAATTTTATGGCGAGCATGAAGTGCTCAATCACATAAACTTAAGTTTAAAAGAGGGTGAGATAGTAGGTTTCCTTGGACCTAATGGTGCCGGCAAAAGCACATTAATGAAAATTATTACCGGCTATATAGAACCAACGGCAGGTCAAGTAACTATCTATGGACAACCCATGACAACCGACAGTTTAGAGGTGAAGCGTTTGATAGGTTATTTACCAGAACATAATCCGCTCTATTTAGAAATGTATGTCCGTGAGTATCTATCTTTTGTTGCCGAGTGTTACCATTTAGGCAAAGATAAGAACAAACGCATTGAAGAGATGATTGAACGTACCGGATTGGGAAAAGAACAACACAAGAAGATTGGACAACTCTCAAAAGGATATCGCCAGCGTGTTGGGTTGGCACAAGCTTTAATACACGACCCTAAAGTATTGATTCTTGACGAACCAACCACAGGATTAGACCCCAACCAATTAATAGAGATTCGCGAACTGATTCGCGAGATAGGAAAAGATAAGACTGTTCTCTTCTCAACACATATCATGCAAGAGGTTAAAGCCCTATGCCAACGGATAGTCGTGATAAATCAAGGCACTATAGTGGCCGATGCACAAGCCAATGACATGATATTTCAGAAAGAGCATTTAGTATTTGAAGTAGAATTCAATGCTCCAACCAACAAGATAACAGCCGAACATATTGAAGGAATTATTTCGTGCGATTCCATAGGTAACAATACCTATCGGATTTTTGCAGAGAAAGATATTAGAGAATCGCTTTTTAAATTTGCCACAAGCGAAGGGTTGACCCTTCTGACCATGCGTCAGGTTGAGGAGAGCATGGAGGATACTTTTAGACGATTAACCAAAACAAACCCAAAATAGGGAGAGAAGATAGATGGATTTTGATATACGAAAACAAGCCCGCGAGAGTGACCAAGATTTAGAGCGCGCATTGCGTCCTCTCAGTTTCAGCGACTTCCGCGGTCAAGATAAAGCAGTGGAGAACCTCTCTATTTTTGTGCAGGCAGCCAGCCAACGCAATGAGAGCTTAGACCACGTACTACTACATGGCCCTCCGGGGCTGGGCAAGACTACCCTTTCCAATATTATTGCCAACGAACTTGGTGTAGGCTTCAAGATTACCTCTGGACCAGTATTAGATAAGCCTGGCGACCTTGCCGGACTTCTTACAAGTTTAGAGCGAAATGATGTCTTATTTATCGACGAGATACACCGTTTAAGTCCTATTGTAGAGGAGTACCTCTATTCTGCCATGGAAGATTACCGTATCGACATCATGATAGATAAAGGCCCCAGCGCACGCTCCATACAACTTGATTTAGAGCCGTTCACTCTTATTGGCGCCACCACACGCAGTGGTCTACTCACAAGCCCTTTACGAGCTCGTTTTGGCATTAACTGTCACTTTGAGTATTACGACGATACCATATTAACTGAGATTATTGAACGCTCGGCCGACATTCTTCAGGTTCCTTGTACTCGCGAGGCAGCCATAGAGATTGCTCTACGTAGCCGTGGCACACCACGTATTGCCAACGCACTCTTACGACGTGTTCGCGACTTTGCACAAGTAAAAGGGAACGGAAGCATTGACAAAGCCATTGCTTGTTATGCTTTGGAAGCTCTCAACATAGATAAATATGGATTAGACGAAATCGACAATAAGATTTTAACTACTATCATAGAGAAGTTTGGTGGCGGTCCGGTAGGTCTTTCAACCATAGCCACCGCTTTGGGCGAAGATACCGGCACCCTTGAAGAGGTTTATGAACCGTTCTTAATCAAAGAGGGATTCATAAAACGCACTCCACGTGGCAGAGAAGTTACCGAGTTGGCCTATCAGCATTTGGGTAAGAAAAGATGGAGCGAACAGACGAGCTTATTTTAAAACCATACCATTTCCAATAATTCCTATTGCAAAATAGGTCAAAACAATTTTCATGTCTGGACTTAAAAAGTTAGCACAAGATACTGCCATTTATGGTATAAGTAGCATATTTGGGAAATTCCTAAACTGGTGTTTAGTACCACTATACTCATACGTATTGACCAATTCTGTTGAATATGGCATTGTTACAAACCTATATGCATGGCCATCACTCCTCATGGTTATTCTAACCTATGTCATGGAAACCGGTTTCTTCCGTTTCATCAACATACAGACCAGCTCGGAAGAGCACACGTCTGCACGCCAGTCACATTCAGAAATCGCGTATGCCGTCGTCTGCTCGAAAAAAAACACACACACTCTCATCCACACACTTCACCTGATCC
>CAMTOX010000138.1 GCA_947074225.1 uncultured bacterium | reverse complement strand
ATACGAGATTTCTGAATGTGACTGGAGTTCAGCCGTGTGCTCTTCCGATCTATATGCTTCGGGCGAGAATGTAGGATTACCAGATGGACAGATGGGTAATTCAGAAGTTGGGCACTTGAATATTGGTGCCGGACGTGTGGTGTATCAAGATTTGGTAAAGATAAATCGTGCTATTAAGGATGGTTCGATTATGGATAATCCAGCGATACAATTGGCTTATTCCACAGCTAAAAATGAGGGTAAGAAATTACACTTCATGGGTTTAGTAAGTAATGGTGGGGTTCACAGTTCGTTAGATCACCTTTATGCTTTGTGCGATATAGCAAAGAAATATGATATTAAAGATCACTATGTGCACTGTTTCATGGATGGTCGCGATACCGACCCTCGCAGCGGTAAGGGTTTTATAGCTGAGTTACAAAAGAAACTTGATGAAACCGGCGGAAAGATTGGTTCTATCATTGGAAGATACTATGCTATGGACCGTGATAAACGTTGGGAACGTGTTAAAGAGGCATACGACCTTATGGTGAAAGGCGAAGGTAAGGCAGCAACAGATATGGTTGCAGCAGTGCAAGAATCGTATGACGAGGGAGTTACCGATGAATTTATAAAACCAATAGTACATGTAGATGCTCAAGGAAACCCAGTAGCATTAGTGAGCGATAACGATGTGGTTATTTTCTTTAACTACCGTAATGACCGTGCTAAAGAGATTACCGAGGTGTTGACTCAAGAGGATATGCCAAAATATGGTATGCATGTTATTCCATTGCATTATTTCTGCATGACTCCTTATGACTCAAAGTTTAAAGGGGTTCATATATTATTTGATAAAGATAATGTTGAGGATACATTGGGTGAGGTGGTTTCTAAAGCCGGATTGCACCAATTACGTATTGCTGAAACCGAGAAATATGCTCACGTAACCTTCTTTTTCTCTGGTGGTCGTGAGAGTGAGTACCCTGGTGAAGAGCGTATCTTGATACCTTCGCCAAAAGTTGCCACCTACGACTTGCAGCCAGAAATGAGTGCTTATGAAGTGGCCGACTCTTTAGTGGCTCAGTTAGACCGTAAATATTTTGACTTAGTGGTGGTGAACTTTGCTAATGGCGACATGGTAGGGCATACCGGAGTTTATGAGGCAATAGAGAAAGCGGTGGCTACTATAGACAATTGTGTGAAAGCGGTGGTTGAGGCAGCAAAACGCGATGATTATGAGGTGATAATTATTGCCGACCATGGTAATGCCGATCATGCTTTGAATAGTGATGGTAGCCCAAATACAGCACACTCTTTAAATCCTGTACCATTTGTTTATGTAACAGAAAATAGTGCAGCAAAAGTTGAGAATGGTATTTTAGCCGATGTTGCACCATCATTATTGACTATTATGGGTGTTGCCCAACCTGCCGATATGACAGGCAAGTCTTTGATAAAAAATTAATTCAGATAAATTTCTTATTGCCAATGTTATAGTATGCGTTGGCAATAAGGAATACTTATAAATCATACCTATTGTTTAATCCTATCTTAAATCTTATGAAGAATCAGATTTTAGTGCTTTTAGTGTTGTTAAGCTCAACTCTTGTATATGCACAGCCCAAAGATGCTGTATTAATGACTATTGATGGTGAACCTATTATGAAGTCGGAGTTTGAGTATACTTATTTTAAGAATAATCCGAAAGAGAAATTAGATCGTAAAGCGGTTGAAGATTATCTAGAATTATACAAGAAATTTAAGCTTAAAGTTATTGAAGCTGAGCGTTTAGGTTATGATACACTACCTGCTTTTCAGTCGGAACTCCGTAGTTATCGTTCACAATTGGCTCGTCCTTATTTAACCGACTCGAAACTTCAAGAAGAGTTGTATGAAGAAGCTTATAGTCATTTGTTGGAAGATGTAGAGGTAAGTCATATATTGATACGTTTACCTCAAGGTGCAACTCCTGAAGATACTATAGTAGCTTATCAGAAAGCTTTGGAAGCCTCAAATAGAGTGCGTAAAGATCTGAAATCTTTTGATAAGATAGCTCGTGAGATGTCGGAGGATAAATCGGTAGAGACTAATGGCGGTTATTTAGGCTATTTTACCGGATTAATGGCAGTATGGCCATTTGAAAAAGCGATGTACGATTTACCAATAGGTGAGATTTCATCTCCTATACGTACCACTTATGGTTATCATGTTATTCATGTACATAGTCGCCGAGCAGCTCGTGGTCAGATTAAAGCTACACATATCATGAAGTTAGCCAATAGTAGTATGACACCGGCTCAGCAAGATAAAGCTTATCAGGATATAGTAGCGCTTGCAGCACGTATTAATGAGGGTGAAGATTTTGAGGAGTTGGCTCGTAAATATTCAGACGATAAAGGGTCGTCGGGCAAAGGTGGCGACTTATCATGGTTCGGTATTGGCCGTATGGTAAAAGAGTTTGAAGATGCTGCTTATGCATTAGAAATAGGCGAAGTAAGTATGCCTGTTAGAAGTCAATTTGGATGGCATATTATTAAACTTACTGGACGTCGTGGTATAGAACCATTTGAAAAGAAACGTAGCGATATACAACGAGCTATGCAATATGATGAGCGTTCTCAAGCAGCAAGGGTGTCGTTCACAAATCAGTTGAAACAAGTTTATAATTATGAACTAAACCAACCGGCTTATGATGAGGTACAAGCATTGATTCTAAAAATGAACGATAACGATTCATTATTAATGGTAGAAAGTGCAACGTATATTAAACCTTTAGTTACCTTTGCTAATCAAACATTGACACAAAGAGATTTTATCTACTTTACAACTTTGTTGAAAGGCGATAAAAGCTTACAAGAGAAATACGATCAGTTTGTAGAAGCTGAATTGTTACGCTATGAAGAGCGTAACTTAGAACAACGCCATCCGGAATTTGCTTTGTTGATGAAAGAGTATCATGATGGGATATTATTATTCGACATCAGTAATCGTCAGGTTTGGGACTTTGCCAATCGTGATCACGAAGGCTTGACCAACTATTTCAACGCCAATAAAGAGAAGTATGGTTGGAATGCTCCTCGCTATAAGGGTTATATTATTCGTAGTAGAGATGAGGCAACATTAAAGATGGCCAAGAAGCTTATTAAAAAAGCTCCTAAAGATAGTGTGGAGTCATATTTAAACCGTCGTTTAAATAATGATAGCATACGTATGATAATGGTCGAGAAAGGAATATGGAAGAAAAACGATAATGGTTCTGTTGATCGTTATGTGTTTAAAAATAAAGAAGCCGTAGATAATAGTTTCACAGATCATCCTTATGTATATGTAACAGGTAAGATGCTAAAGAAAGGTCCTGAAGAGTATCGTGATGTGCGTGGTTCTGTGGTTGCCGATTATCAGACTTATCTTGAGGAACTATGGATTAAAAGTTTAGAAGCAAAATATCCTATTGTAGTTAATCAAGAAATATTGGAAAGTATTGTTAGCTCAAAGTGAGACGATACCTATTGTGAGAGGAAACTCTATTTATAATTCCTAAAGTATAAAGTGTATGCATTATAGTAAGACTATTCTTTTCTTGAGTTCTTTGTTTCTATTCTGTGCTTGTGCAGATAAGGAGTCAAAGATGAATAAAGATGCAATAGTAAGTGTTGAGGGGCATACCTTGACATTGGGCGATTTACAGAAAGTCATTCCTGATGGTATCTCTCCAGAGGATAGCACTCTACTTGCCGATAACTATATTCAATCTTGGGCAACAGACATTATATTGTATGAAAATGCTCAGCGTAATGTTCAGAACCAAGCCGAGATTGATAAAATGGTGGGTGAATATCGCAAGTCGTTAGTTATAAATAGTTACCAACAACGTTTAATGCAAGAACGCTTACAGGCTCCAACAGAGGAGGAGGTAAACTCTTTTTACCATGAGCATCAGCAAGAGTTCTTATTAAATGATTTTGTTGTTAAGGGATTATTAATTAAAATACCTAATAGTGCTCCTAAACAAGATCAGTTGAAGAAACAGATGCGAAAGATGGATAACGCAGCAATAGAGTTTATTGAAAAATATAGTGTTCAATATGCTGTCAGCTACGACTACTTCATTGATAATTGGGTCTATTATACAGAGCTTTTGAAAACTATTCCAGTGAATGCAACCGATGTGAACCAGTTTTTATCGCAAACAAAGTTTTATGAAAATAAAGACTCGGCTTATACCTATATGCTGAGTATAACAGATTATAAGGTGTTGGGTGGGGTGGCTCCTTTCGATATGGTTCAAGATAAAGCCACCGCAATGCTTTTTAATTTACGTAAGATGGGTTATATACGTCAATTCGCTCAGATGTTGTATGATGATGCTCTACGTACAGAAAAGATTAAATTTAATACATCAAAACAAGATTAAAATGAAGAAAGTAGGTTTACTAGTGATAGTAATATTGTGTTCGCTGAATGCAACATTGAGTGCGCAAGGTGCTATGATTGATGGTGTGGTATGGGTAGTTGGTGATAACGCTATTTTGCGTTCCGATGTTGAACAACAACGTATCCGAGCACAATATGAAGGTACACGTATTGAGGGCGATCCTTACTGCGCTATACCAGAGCAATTGGCTATTCAGAAGTTATTTCTACACCAAGCAAAGATTGACAGTATCAGTGTTAGTCCAGGTGCTGTGGAGCAGCAAGTGAATGCACAGATAAACTACTATTTACGTGAGATTGGTTCAAGAGAAAAACTTGAAGAGTATTTTAATAAAACTTTGAATGAGATTAAGGATGAGTTACGCGAGACGGTAACAGACCAAATGACAATGCAACAGGTTCAGCAGTCGTTGGTAGAAAATATCAAAGTAACTCCTTCTGAAGTACGCAAATATTACAGCGGTCTTTCGGACGATAATATACCGGTTATTCCTGCCATGGTAGAGGCACAGATTATTACTATTGAACCTCCAATACCTATGGAAGAGCGCGAAAATACTAAGGCACGTTTACGTGAATACGCAGAACGTGTGAATAGCGGTAATGCCGATTTCTCTATGTTAGCACGTCTTTATTCTGATGATACAGAGAGTGCAAAACAAGGTGGTGAGTTAGGTTTCGTAGGACGCGCTGCGTTAGTTCCTGCATTTGCTAATGCTGCTTTTGCATTAACAGAACCAGGAAAAGTATCGCGTGTTGTTGAAACAGAATTTGGATACCATATTATTCAATTAATAGAACGTAGGGATGAACGTGTGAATGTGCGTCATATTTTATTACGCCCACGCGTATCGACCGATGTAAAAATCTTAGCATTGTCGCAGTTGGATAGTATTGCAAATATTATTCGTACCGAAAAGTTATCTTTTGAACAAGCAGCTAATATGTTCTCTTCCGATAAGAACACTAAGATGAATGGTGGTTTAATGTCGAACCCACAAACAGAATCTTCTAAATTTGAGTATCAACAGTTACCACCAGAGGTGGCTAAAGCTGTTTACGATATGAAAGCAGGTGAAATCTCTGAACCTTTCATGATGTTTAGTCAAGAGCTAGGGCGTGAGGTATTTGCAATAGTTAAGCTAAAAGGAAAAATTCCAAGTCATAAAGCAAATTTGAACGACGACTATCAAGTTCTTAAAGATAACTACGAAGCAGAGAAGAAAGAAAAAACTATTGACGAGTGGATAGTAAAGAAGATTAAAGAGACTTATGTATATATTATTCCAGAATGGCGTGAATCCCGTATCACATATTTCGAAAACAAACTCTTTTATATCACCGTAAGAAGCT
>CAMTOX010000137.1 GCA_947074225.1 uncultured bacterium | reverse complement strand
ATCACCTATTTGCAATTGATATATGAAATATTCAAATCGCACAAAACAAAAATCCTCTTCTCAGACGTGCATCTCAATAACCCGGCTCCGCCTTAGTAAATCGTCTGGTTAACATCGGGAAGAGGTAAGAGCGGCCATCCCAACTTTGTATGAGCGTGTAGAAATGGTATCAATAGTAGTGCGACGCGACGCGAGTTTAGTTGGGATAGCGATTTACCTCTGTACGATGAAGCCGATTTACTACAGCGGTGACTCTTTTTCTTCCCTTTTTGGAGTGTCAAAAAGGGAAAGCCCAGCCGGCTTGAGGCGAAAGAAAAAGAGGGAAAAGAAGTTCAACAGATGGTAGAAAGCTATTTCTCAGGAGTAGATAGGTACTGAACGCATGTTTACAGCACCCTTCAGGCGCACTTACTACCTATTCCCTTTACCGTGGGCTACATTCCGCCATTGCTCCATTTACCCACGGTTATTCAGGAGCTCTCTTTCTGAGAGAAAAAGCATTACACTTTTAGACCTTGTACGCAACGTCTAAACAGAAGCTTTTGTTTCTGTTTTGAGACTAGTAATCATTTGCTTTCGGTGTTGAATTCGCAAAACAAAATCTCTATCTCCATTTACTCTGCATTCCCTTCAAAGAGGGAACAAAGTCGTATCAAAGTCGAACCAAAGTCGGATATAGGATCCGAATTTGGTTCGACTTTGATAGCTGTTTATAGGCGCTTTGTTACATAGAAGCAGTAAGCGAGAAATTCATTGATAGAGATTCAAAAGCATGAAGTACCTCTGTGGGAAGCGGACTAAGGTAGAGGTTTTTGCGCCAATATCTGCATGAGTTGTTCCAGATAGAGGCTGTCGGTAGAGTCGAAGCTGTTAAGTTCGGTGCTATCTATGTCGAGAACAGCAACTACGTTGCCTTTATGAAATAATGGCACTACAATTTCCGACCGCGAGAGGCTACTGCATGCAATATGTCCTGGGAAGCGTTCCACATCGGGGACAATGATGGTGTGCTGCTCTTTCCATGCAGTGCCACAAACACCCCGCCCATAATCAATGCGCGAGCAGCAAACAGCTCCTTGAAAAGGAGCTACCACCAATTGTGTCTCTACTACTCTGTAAAAACCCACCCAAAAGAAACCAAAGGCATCGTGAAGCATGGCCACGGTATTAGCCCAGATGGCCACCCAATCGCTCTCGTCGGCAATAACAGAAGAAATTTGTGGTAATAATGCTTCATATTGAGAGGCCTTATCGGCTGTGGGGTCTATAATAACTTGATGACTCATAATAAAGGTTTTAGATTGTGAGACACAAAGGTATATTATTTTTTGTGCCTCACAACGACTTCGGCACTATAGCTTGTTTCTGTTTAGAAAGCATGAACTAATGAATGCAAAAAGATGCAGATATAAACATTTCGGCAGCATCTTTGCAATATAGGTATTGACAAATTAAATATGCAAAGATAGAAATTGAAAAGGTAGCTGCCGGAATCTATGATTAGGTATCTGCCCATTAAAATGAAAATTAAATACCATGGAACCATTAGTAATAGAGGTAAAAGAGGTGATAGGGAGTCAGTTTTGCGTTAGAGCAACCGATGGTATGAAGGTGTACGAGCAGGTGCAGCCGGCATTAAAACGGGGCAATGCAGTGGTGCTCTCCTTTAATGGTGTAGAATTGGTTATTGCAGCCTTTCTGAACCATGCCGTAGGGAAGTTGTATAAGGAGTTTCCGCCAGAGTATGTTGAGACACTGCTCAGTGTGAAGGGACTTAACAACCAGTTTTATATGACGTGGCATAAGGTGCATGGGCTTGCCCCGCACTATTTTGCACACGAGGAGGTAATGCGCAATCATATTGCAAACATTATAGAGGAGTAGAGCATGGCAGAACGATATTACATAGATGCATTGCCAGAGCTTGCCGATAGGACCTTCTTTTACGATACCAATGTGCTGCTTTATCTTTACTACCCCACTATGGCAGGTTGGGCAGTGACCGACTATTCACACCTTTTTGCCGATATGCTTGAGCAGAAAATGAATATGGTGATAGACTCCAGTGTGTTGTCAGAATTTATTAACCGTGCTCTACGTATTGATTATACCGCCTATAACGAACGTAGCAAGAGCAGCCGTGAGCTACCTCAGTATGCTTATTTTAAGAATTTCAGAAACTCTACCTATGGCGAAGAGAGTGTGGAACATATACAGGATTTGGCCAAGGTGATACTAACACACTTTGGCATAGACACTAAAAGTATCTCTAAAGCAGATATTGAGAAGTCGCTGAAGTTAGACTCATTAGATTTTAACGATAAGTTGATAGAGAATATTTGCGAGAGTAAAGGGTATATTTTGGTGACGAACGATTTGGATTTCAAAGATAGCCGCGTAGACATTCTATCGGCTCATCGTGGATTCTTAGAGCCAACAGAGGAACAATAGTTACAGCAAATAAAATGGGCGGATAGTAATTCACTATCTGCCCATTTTATTTTATAAGCTATTGTGTATATTTACATTTTACTTTTTCGTCCTTCAACATAGCTAATTTACTACACCACTATTAAGTCTACTCCTTCTTTTTTACATTCGCCTTTAAAGAGTCGCTAATCATCTGTTTCAGTCGCATGGTTTGTGCTTCTACGGCATTGCGTTTTTCAGGCATAAAGAGTGTTTTATTCTCTGCCTTAGTAAGCTTATACTTCAAGTTATCGGGATTTCCTTTTACCTCCAATCCTAAGCGAATGGGCGATATAGCCGAAAGGTTATAGTCGAAAGTCATGTCCAGGTTATGGCGCCCGCTAATGATGGCATGGTACTTATCCATCACAATAAGGAATGGGTAAACATCTACCTCGTTACGGAACACTGTCATCTCAATGCTCATAGTATCCACCTTATTACGTGTTTGTTTATTAAACATCATATATTTAGAGATGGTCGAGAAAGTTTCGTTATCCAAGAGCACAAGATTTTGTCCTTCTATAGCTGCCGCCCCACGAAGAGTCGACATCTTAATATCGTAGTTTGACTTCAAATAGGTTTCGGCAGCCAAATGGAACTCAGCTTTACCATCGAATGCTTTAAGCATAGGCACAATGGTATCGATATCTGGGATGAGGTTTATTAGTTCTGCCACATCAATATTGAGCAAATGGAAGTCTACTCCTGCAAAAAGGTGGTTCATTCTGTCGCTTCTATACATGGCAGTGAGTTGCATTTCGGCAGCTTTAGAGGTGAAACCCATCTGTTCTAGAATTAATATACCATCTTGAATGGTTACTTTTCCTCCCACATTGTCAAACTCTCCGTTACCGGCATAGGCTCTATCAATCTTTGTTTCCAGAGCTATGTCCATACCTTTAGGAACCATGAAGGGGTTATCTTGAGCCGATTCCATCGGTACTACGCTATCTGTTCTACCCACACCATTCATGAGTTCCATGATTTGATTCACATCGGTAACACGGCTCACGAACTGAAGTTCGCCCAAGAGTAATCCTGTTCCGCGTACATACTCGTCTAAATTACTCACCTCTCCAATTAGGCTAAAGTCTGAGTTTCCTAAGAGAATACGGCTATCGTTAATATAGGCATATCCTGGCGAGAAGTTAAAGTTAATGCGTGGTACGGATAAATCGAGAGGAATTTCGGCAGTATGTATCACACCTTCTACTAAATCTACCGTAAGCTTTGGATTCCATTGCATGAGTAATTCCGTTTCATTGCTATTGTAAAGTGCGTCGGCATCAATCTTCAATCCTTTGGTTTCTACCGATGCCATCTTACCCATAGCAGCCGTCATAGAACGACTAAAGTAGTTTAAGGTTATCTCCTGTAAGTTCTTATCTTTAGGGTCGGGCAAATAGGTTACTTTAGCCATTAAGCCATTAATAGCAGCTGTTAAAGTATCCATTTCACCGTTTAAATGTTCCATTTTCAATGTCGCTATAGCCGAGAGCGGCAGTTTCTCGTCCAACGGATTGCTCACAACAGCATCTATGGTGGCATTTTGTAGTTGCACATGTCCAAGATTGGTCATAGTAGCATCTAAAGCCGAAGTAGTCATGGTGGCTTGCAAGCATGGCTTAAAAGCCAACACCTTCTGAGGTGTAGGGATCTCTAAAGCCAATTTTAGCTCTGGAGTATTCACCTGCATACTATCTGTAGTCATGGCAAAATTGGTAAAAGTAAAGTTACCATTTGCCTTAAGCTTCTCCAAACGTAGCTCTGTGAGGTCCTCCAATTTAAATTGTGCTTTTAAATTGCCTACTGTCCTACCTTGTAAAGTCATGACCATGCTGTCCGGCAAGAAAAGTTCTGCCTCATGCATAGATAGGTCGCCATTGAGCTGTAGGCTACAGTATTGTTTACCCAAGAGGTCATCGATAGTTCCGGTTATTGCTATTGTAGATTCTGGAGTCTTAGCTTGAAGTTCTTCAATCTTGACCTTAGAGATTCCCGAGCTATTAATATCTATATCGGCATTGAGTTTTGCATTGAGTTTCGTCAACGATATAGGTAGGAAGTCGGCATCAAAAGTTCCATTCTCCAGAATAAGTTGTGTTGTAATAAGTGGCATTAGCGAGTCGGAGTAGTACCCTTGCACTTTTGCCTCTATCATAGCCTCTCCTTGAATCTCCATACCCTGAAGAGGTTCTGTAAAGTCGGCCGGCACTAAGGTTAAAAGGTATGGAATATTCCATGAATTACTCTTAAGCATTAGGTTAGTATAGATACGCTCGTGTTGTGAAGCCACATTACCCAAAATATCGAGCTGTAGGGTGCCATAAGAAAGTTTTGTATCTTGAATTTGCAGCTCCTTGTTGTCTAAATTTGCTTTGGCATTTGCCACCAATTTAAGAGGCATTTTGTCCACATAAACAGCATCGGCCTGTTTAAGAAACAAGGAGTCTACCCCTAATTTAAAAGTAGTATTCAATTGGTTGTCAGCAAGTTTTGCTTTAGCATCGAGTTGAATTTCTGCCATTTGAACATAAAGTGGCAGGGAGTCGGCCATAGAAAAATCCACTGTTTGTAGTTTCAAATTTATATCGGCATCGCAATCGGAGGGATTCATCTTTAGAGCTATGGTACCTTCTAAATTTGCCAATGCAGCATTGAGTCCTGCTGTTTCGTCAATGTAACTACCTTGTACTTGTTTAAATATTATCCGTTTAAGGTCTATAAATTCCGGTAATGACGAAGTCGTTGTGGTATCGTTCTCTGTGGTATCGCTACTCTGAATAATATTGAAATTGCTTACTCCTTGGGCATTAGTATAAAGATTTACCGAAGCCTTATAGAGAGTAAACTCATTTAATGCTACTCGTTCCTCTTTAAGATATGCCATTAAATCGACACTTGCCGTGAGGTATTCAATTGCTGCCAAGGTATCGTTTGGTGCTCCTAACATGGGGTTAATTAGAAGTACCTGCTCAATACGTAGTCCGAAGTTAGGGAATGTAGAGAAGAATGTTAACTCTACACGTTCTATTTCGCTACTGCAGGAAAGTAATTTACTTCCCTCTTTTTGAACAATTGGTGTTAACCGTTCTGGTGTGAATACCACATAGGTTACCACACTAATGGTAATAACAACCACTATGAGTAGCGATAAGAGAGTCCACGCAACAATTTTAAGGGTCTTTTTCATAGGTATTAATTTACTTTGACGAAGTTTTTACGGTTACCATAATTATCTTCATAAGATCGGACGAGCACACGTCTGAACTCCAGTCACATTCAGAAAACTCGTATGC
>CAMTOX010000136.1 GCA_947074225.1 uncultured bacterium | reverse complement strand
GAAAATAAAGAAGGTATGCTCATGAGTGGGGCTACCGGTAATATATTAATTACTTCACTTCAAGAAAACTGTATTGTGATACCTCAATCTGCAACAGTAAAGTTGCAAGATAAGTATTTAGTATATAAAGTTGTGGATGGTATTGCAGTTTCTGAACAAATCACTGTCTCGCCAGAGAGTGATGGAAAACAATATATAGTATTGTCTGGTTTAGCATCTGGAGAACGTATAGTGTCCGATGGTGCAGGATTAGTAAGAGCAGGAATGCAGATAAATATAGAGGAGTAAGCAGATGAAAAATAATATTTTTATACAGAGACCTATATTAGCATTCTCTATTGCCTTAGTGGTTTTATTGTTGGGAACGATCTCTTTAATAAACCTTCCGGTAGAGCAATATCCGGATATTGCCCCTCCTACTATTTCTGTAACGACCAGTTATACCGGAGCCGATGCCGATGCTGTATTGCAAAGTGTGATAGTACCTCTTGAAGAGAGTATTAATGGTGTTGAAGATATGATTTATATGACCTCTACTGCAACCAACACAGGGACAGCAACCATTCAAATCTTCTTTAAGCAAGGTACTGATCCGGATGTAGCAGCGGTAAATGTTCAGAACAGAGTGGCTAAAGCACAAGGGTTACTTCCTGCCGAGGTTGTTAGAGTAGGAGTGAGCACTGAGAAAAGGCAAAGCAGTAATATGCAGATTATCTCTGTGATGTGTACTAATGGACGTTATGATGAAACCTTTATTGCAAACTGGTTAGATATTAACCTCTTCCCACAGATTAAACGTATTGAAGGGGTGAGTAATGTTCAAGCCAATAGTAACATCTATAGCATGCGTATTTGGCTTAAACCCGATGTGATGGCACAATACAAACTCAATCCCAGTGATATTTCTCAGGTTTTAAATGCCCAAAATATGGTTTCGCCTGCCGGTGCTTTGGGCGATAACTCTTCCAATACTTTTCAATATGTAATGAAATATAAGGGGAGACTCAAAGAAATTGAAGAGTTTGAAAATATAGTGATACGTTCTGAACAAGATGGGACTATTTTAAGGCTCAAAGATGTGGCAGAGGTAGAGCTTGGTGCAGAGGCATATAATCTACAGACTTTTGTAAATGGTAATCCGGGTGTGAACTATGTTATTAATCCTATGCCGGGAGTTAATACGACAGAAGTGAACAGAAAGATTGTGCAACTTTATGAAGATATGAAGAGTACCATACCCGAAGGGATTGAATTGGTGGTCTATTTAAATACCAATGAATTTCTTTTTGCATCTATGCGCGGTGTTATTGAAACACTGATTTTAGCACTGATTTTGGTAATATTGGTGATCTATTTCTTCTTACAAGATTTCAAGAGTACCTTAATCCCTACCATAGCCATATTGGTTTCTGTGATAGGAACATTTGCTATACTCTATTTGGTGGGTTTTAGCATTAACTTATTAACGCTGTTTGCTATAGTCCTTGCCATAGGTACAGTGGTCGACGATTCTATTGTGGTGGTAGAGGCCATTCAGGCAAAGTTTGATGAAGGGTTCAAATCGCCACTGCTTGCCACTCAATCGGCTATGCACGATGTTACACTTGCCATTATTACTTGTTCATTAGTATTTATGGCAGTGTTTATTCCCGTTACCTTTATGGGTGGAACTTCGGGAGTGTTCTATACCCAATTTGGAGTTACCATGGCAGTAGCAGTAGGTATATCCAGCCTTTGTGCACTCATTGTGGTACCGGCTCTATCGGTTCTTATTTTACGCCCTGCCGATGGCAATAAGAGCCGTAAGAGTATTAATGGAAGAGTGAGAACGGTATACGAAGTCTCTTTTTCAGCCTTGTTAGGGCGATATAAAAAGGGAGTGCAATTTATGTTGCGCCATAAATGGATGGCTGTAGCATCACTTTTCATCACCATAATCTTATTGGTTTATTTTATTTCGACTACCCGTACCGGCTTAGTTCCTCAAGAAGATAAAGGAAATCTTTTTGTCAGTGTGGGTGTTTCTCCCGGTAGTACGGTAGAGAAGACTGCCGAGGTGATGGCACGATTGGAGCAAATTATTGTTGAACAACCTGAAGTCCGTTCTTATGCACGTATTGATGGTTCTGGAATTATGGCGGGAGTCGGTTCTTGTTATGGTACCTTCTTTATACGTTTGAAGGACTGGAGTGAGCGTTCCGGCAATGAGCATACCGGTGAAGCAGTCATAAATAGGTTAAATATGCTTTTTGCTCCCATTACAGAAGCAGAGATATTTGTACTACAAGAGGGTATGATTCCCGGCTATGGTACGGGAAATGCCGTGGAGATGCACTTGCAGGATAGAACGGGTGGAGATATAGAGACCTTCTTTATGGCATCACAGCAATTTTTAAATCAGTTGCGCCAAAGAGAAGAAGTAGCTGTGGCTTATAGCTCTTTTGCTTTAGATTTTCCACAATATAAAATAGATGTCGATGCTGCCAAATGTATGCGTGCCGGCGTATCGCCCGATGAGGTGATGCATGCCATGTCAAGTTATTATGGCGGCAGTTATGCCTCTAACTTCAACCAATATGGTAAAATATATCGTGTTATGTTGCAGGCCTCTCCGGAATATCGGTTAGATCCTGCCTCTTTAGAAAATACATTTGTAAGGGTGAAAGGAGAGATGGCTCCATTGAGTCAGTTTGTAACGTTAGAGCAGGTCAATGGATCAGAGATTCTTACACGCTTTAATCTCTATAGCTCCATTCGTGCCAATGTGAGTGCCAATGCCGGTTACTCCAACTCTCAAGTTATGCAAGCTATTGAAGAGGTTGCGGCAACAGCTCTTCCTTTAGGCTATAGTTATGAATATGGAGGCATATCGCGTGAGGAGGCACAGACCACAGGCAGTCGTTCTTCGCTCATTTATCTGCTGTCGGTAGTGCTCATCTTTTTTATTTTGGCAGCGTTGTATGAAAGTTTTCTATTGCCCTGGTCGGTACTGTTGTCGGTACCTTTTGGTATCATGGGTAGTTTCTTGTTTGCCCGAATCTTTGGATTAGAGAATAATATCTATTTGCAAACCGGTGTTATTATGCTCATTGGATTGCTTTCCAAAACCTCTATCCTGATAGTGCAATATGCCAAAGAGCGTCGATCTGCCGGACTTTCCATTGCAGAGGCAGCTTATGAAGCAGCTGTTGTACGCCTCAGACCTATCTTGATGACTGTGTTGACCATGCTCTTTGGTCTGATGCCATTGGTACTATCCACAGGGGCAGGTGCGGTAGGGAATCGTTCTTTAGGCATAGGAGCTATTGGAGGAATGCTCATTGGTACCATTGCTTTATTGTTTGTAGTACCGGTCTTTTATCTCTTGTTTCAACGGTTACAAGAATATGTTTCGAATAAAAAATGATTAAAGGAGCTCTAATAACTCTATGCCGAATCTATTTTTTAGAGGAGGGAAGTTCTAATGACTGAACACTGTTATTGTATCTGAATGCATGTAATATGTGTTTGTATGCATTTAGCGATTAGAATTCTCCAAATCTCATGCTGCTAATGTATGCTTGTTTTTTTTAGTCAGAATCTTTAGTTTATCTGTTTTTACGCTTAGTATGCTATTGCAAATCAATCCGGACTCTCAACGCTAAAATAGATTTAAAGAACAGTTATTAGAATTTCATTTTAGATCAAATCTATTCATATCCAATTATATTATAGAAAATGAAAAAAATATCTCTATCCATTGTTTATATCTTCACGTTATTTGTGGCTACAAGTTGTGGTATATACTCAAAATATGAACGACCATCGACTCTTGTTACCGATGGTGTTTATGGCGACATAGCTCAACAAAGCGATACCACTTTGGCGCAACTATCGTGGCAATCTCTGTTTACAGATTCCATATTGCAGTCGCTCATTGAGCGGTCTCTTATCTGCAATAGTGATGTGAGAATAGCTCATTTGCGAGTTGAACAAGCCGAAGCCTCTTTTATGGCATCGCGTCTTGCCTTTATTCCTTCTGTTGGTGTACCATTGCAAGGAGGACTCTCGCAGTATGGCGGTGCTGCTATTGGTGCTACTTATGCCCTCCCTGTTTCTGCCTCGTGGCAGGTCGATCTCTTTGGTGCTCTGCACAATGCCAAACAACGTTCTAAGGCTTTGTTACAGCAGAGTCGTTCTTACGAGCAGGCAGTAAAGGCCTCGGTAATAGCTTCCGTAGCAACTCAATATTATACCTTAGCCATGTTGAGTGCACAAGATAGTATCTCCACACAAGCTATTCTATTGAGTGAAGAGACTTTGCGTGTGATGCAATTGCTCTATCAAGCCGGTCAATATCATGAGGCTGCTCTCTTGCAAATAGAGGCAAACCACAATCGCATTGTGGCTTCTCGGTTAGAGATAGCATTAGCCATTCAGCAAACACAGAATAATCTATCCCTGCTCTTGGCAGATACTTTGCAATCTATTCCTTCGTCGGGTTTAGAATCCTTTGCCATGCCTTCAGAGTTTGCTATAGGCATTCCCTTACAATTGCTTTCTCTGCGTCCCGATGTTCAGATGGCAGAATATCATTTGGCAGCTTCTTTTTATGCAACAAATGCCGCTCGTTCTGCTTTTTATCCGTCGGTAAATCTGGGTGGACTTGTTGGATGGACCAATATTTCCGGTGTTATCACTAACCCCGGGAGTCTGTTGTGGGAAGTTTTAGGAGGTATAACGCAGCCTATTTTTCAGAATGGAAAATTAAAAGCACAACTCCGTATAGCCAAATCGCAACAAGAAGAGGCGAAGATCATGTTTCAACAAACCCTTTTGCAGGCCGGTGTGGAGGTGAATAACGCCTATTGTCAGCATCAGATTTATAGCCAACAATCTGAACAGTATCTGCAACAAAGGGAGACCTTGCAGCGATCGTTAACCGCTATGCAGTTATTAATGCAAGGAGGTGCAATTACCTATTTGGAGTTACTCTCTGCACAGAACAATCTTTTAGATGCACAACTCTTGGCAGTAAGTTCACAGTACAATGAAATCATCTCTTTTATCTCTCTTTATCAAGCTTTAGGAGGAGGGGTGTTATAAATCCCCTTAAATAATTGTATATTTGTCAATCAATATCTCTATTATGGAAAAACAATTTATAAACTATTCCAATATCTTCTTGAATCATAAGATGCTTGAAGATACCGTTTGCGATGCCGGTATTAAAGAACACTGTTTGCTTTATATCTATTCCGGACAGATAGAATTTGAACAAGATGGTCATAAAGTATTGTTGCGTGAAGGTGAGTGTGCCTTTATTAGGCGCGACAATCGCATCAAGATGAATAAAAAAAGCAATAAGAAAACCGGTGTTTATCAATCTATCTTATTGCGTTTTTCCCGACAATTCTTGCACGACTTTTATCGGAAGTTAGAACCAAGCTCTATTCCTACCGAGATAAAGCGCAGTAAAGCCAGCATTAAAAAGATTCCTATAAGACCCGATGTGGTGAGTCTCTTTGAATCTATAAAACCATTCTTCGAGTCGAATGTAGAGCCCAGTGAACAGTGGTTAAATATGAAAATGATAGAAGGACTCTATGTGATTCTTAATTCCGATAAAACTCTTTACGCTTCTCTCTTTGATTTTACCGAGGCATGGAAGATTGACCTCATGGGGTGTATGCAAGAAACCTATATGTACGACTTAAGATTAGAAGCTTTGGCACGTTATACTGCGAGATGACACATAACTTTTCAAGCGGATTTCAAAAATATAAGCTACTGAAAACCTCACGTAGGTG
>CAMTOX010000135.1 GCA_947074225.1 uncultured bacterium | reverse complement strand
ACATGGCTAATAACAAATGCCTCAACTCTTTCCCTACACGACACTCTTCCGATATCATAAAAGGGATTTGAATTTTAAAAGATGGACGAAAAATTGCGATTAGATATAATTTTAGCATTTTTTTCTGTGGTTGCAAGCAGTCAAATCTCTCCACATAATAACGTTGCAAAAGTAATAGAAATAATAATAATGTGCAAGTTATTGAACCTTACCTTGTAATAATGTTTGTTGTGGTATTTTAAAATAATTCATTATTGGGTAGTGATCGGAGTGACTTACTCTGTGAACTGCCGAAGCAATGGGAGTAAACGTTTGGTCTATAAGTACATGGTCTATGCGTACAAGCATGCCGTGTGAGTGGAAAGTGTAGTTATATCCCCATGTGCCAGCTTCGAAGAGTGCGTCGCGCAGGTTGCCACGAATGTGTCGGTAGGTGTACGATTGTGGTACATCGTTAAAGTCGCCACATACGATAACCGGGTATGGCGATTGCTGTATGGCATGGGCAAGAACATTGGCTTGCCCTGAGCGTATGCGTGTGGCAGAGGTAATTTTATTGCCAAAGAGTTGTGTTGTACTCAACAGCTCTTGGCGCGTAATGCCATTTTGCAACTCTTTGAAATGCTTTACATCGTTCATGGTGAGCTTGTTCGATTCCAAATGGTTGTTGAATAGACGTATGGTGTCTGAGTGGAAAATAAGATCGGCCTGTACCGAAACATTATATAGTGATTCAAACTCTACCTTTTGTTTGTTAATGAGTGGGTATTTAGAGAATATGGCAACACCCCACCAACGCGGTCCTGTTTGGTTTTTAAACCAAACCATGCGGTATGGGTAGTGTTCCTTGAAGCGTGGGAAGATGTTGTCTAGGTCTTGTTTACCATTTTCTGTGCGTATGGCAAACTCTTGCAGACAGACCACATCTGGGTTCTGTTCGAAAATATAGTTGCAGATGGGGTCAATTTGTTTGAAGCCTCCAAAGTTTGAGATGTTGTAGGTGAGTAGCGAAATGTTGCTCTGCTCTAAGCTGTTATTTGCTTTGTCCCATGGCATTAAGAATACTCCTCTAACGGCATTAAAGGTGCAAATGAATATGAAGAGAAGCACAGTGCTATAGAGCCATTTACGTGTAATAAGCCAGAAGAGTAAGAATCCAATGTTAATAACCAGCAGAATAGGAAATAGTGTACCGAAATGCACAAAGCCAATAAATGTGCTTGGGTTGACATAAACAACTAAGCAGCCCATAAGATAGGCTACTAAGAATATGATGTTTATGATTAAAGCGGCATATTTGACTAAGAGTCGCATGGTAATGTTTAAAGGTTTTTACTTTTATCGAAAAGGCGTTGTTTCTCTTCGGCTGTAAGGCTTCCGTATCCGGAATGTTTTATTTTGTCTAATATAACATCTACCTCTTTGTTGTTGGCAGCCTTTTGCTGGTTGTATTCAGCATCTGTTTTAGTCTGTTTGTTTTTCTTTACCTTAAAACGTTGTCTGGGTTTAAAGAACTCTGTTGACGACTTCCCAAGGTTGGTAAACCAGTTTAGTATTGCGGTGATAGGTTTAGCTAAGTCTTTTCCGTTGTTGAGCGCTAAGGTGTAGAGCCATCCAAATAAAGCACCTCCGATGTGAGATATTTCGCCACCGGCATTGAATGATGTAATACCAAAGAAACTTGTTAATACCATAATAATAGCAATGTATTTAAGTTTAACATTACCGATTAGGAATAAGCGTACTTGGTAATTTGGTGCTTTTAGGGCTACTGCTACCATGATTGCCATGACTGCTGCCGAAGCTCCTAACATGTATGTTGCGGCGACTTTTGCGGTGAAAAGTGGGAAGATGTTATAAGAGAGAATATAGAGTAAGCCTCCTGCTATTCCACCCCATATGTAGACACCCACGAGCTGTTTCTGATTGAAAAAGTACGTGAAGAGTTGTCCAAACCAATAGAGGCAGAGCATATTGAAGAGGAAATGGAAGAACTCTATATGTAAGAACATATAGGTGAGGAGAGTCCATGGTTGACGAATTAATATGGCAATGTTCGACGGCAGTTCCAAATATTGAATCCATCCAGATGAGCTAACATTAAAGAGTGTTAGTGTGAGCTGTACAATTTTAATGATTAAGAATACTGCCGTGTTTATATAGAGCAATTTTAAGAGTGAGTTGCTCTGTACAAATTGTTGTTTAAAACGATGATATATATTTGACATGTAATAATAACGGAAAAGAGTTAGAATTTATTTTGGAATAGTTTTCCCTTTTTTCTCCATATCATAACTAGTATGAGTGCAAATGCTGCTCCTCCTAAGTGTGCAAAGTGTGCAACATTGTCGCCCGTAAAGTTCGATACGCCTAAGAAAAGTTCTACTACAGCATAGATGATACAGAAGATACGTGCCGGTATGGGTATAGGAATGAATAGTAAAAAGAGTTTTACATGTGGGAACATCCATCCGAAAGCGAATAGTATTCCAAATAGTGCTCCAGAAGCTCCGATAGTTACCGGTGCGTTCATAATAGTTTGTTTAATCTCAATAAGGTTTGTTACCGAGAGGAATTGTAGCGGTCCAAATTTATAAAAGCGACGTAGCACCCCTTCGTATGGTTGTATGAGCATGGGGTTATCGTTTGCAATAGCAGCATTGAAAGCCTCGGAAAGTGGAATATAGTCAATGGCCCAGAAAAGTTGTTGAATTATGGCTGCTCCTAAACCCGATATGAGGTAGAAGAAGAGATATTTTTTCCATCCCCACACTTGTTCTAATACCACTCCGAACATATATATACCGAACATATTAAAGAAAAGGTGTCCGATTCCTGCCGAACTATGCAGGAACATATATGTAATAAATTGCAAAGGATTAAAAGCTTCGGCCGTGAAGAAGTGTAATCCCCAATGTTGAATAATATTGTATCCGGTTTTATCGGGAATAATTTGACATGCAATCCATGCTAACACATTTATGATAATAATGTTGAGAGTTGCCGGCGGAATGTTGGCTAAAAAAGCGGGTCTATTTGTGTTCATTTTTTGTTATTTTGCTTGCAAATGTAGATAAAAAAGGCCTAATGTTGGAATTAAAATTGTTTTTTTCATAGAAAATGAATCTTTTTTGTAAAATTATTCAAAAAATATTTTGAGTGTAAAATATTTTCGTATACATTTGCTACACAAATTTATATAATCGTTTATCGAAAATAAGTAAAAACTTTAAAAAATCAAGCTATGAACAAAACAGATTTGACCAATTCAATTGCTGAAAAAGCAGGTTTATCAAAAGTAGAATCAAAAAAAGCATTAGATGCAGTATTGGCAAGCATCGGTGAAGCTTTGAAAGAAGGTGACAAAGTAAGCTTAATTGGCTTTGGAACATTTTCAGTAACAGAGCGTAGCGCACGTCAAGGTATTAACCCATTGACAAAACAACCTATTAACATTGAAGCTAAGAAAGTTGTTAAATTCAAAGCCGGTGCTGACTTGAAATTGTAATTCATTACGTTCGAATCAGATATACGCAAAAGAAGAGGCTCAATGAGTCTCTTCTTTTTTGTGATAATATTTTAAAATAAAGGTAAAGAGTGCTATGTTAATTTCTGTTTGTTACTACTCTTCTTTACTTCGTTTTTGGCTCTCTTACCCATGAGCCATATATATATGGTGTATAAAAGAAGAATGAAGTTTTTTTTGTACTTTTGCACACTATAAAATCAGCTGAGATTATTGGTGTTCTTTTTGCCACTATTTTTAGATTGGTTTGACAGATTAAGTTTTTAAAAATAGAGTTCAAACAGCGTGTAAGGGAGTGAACCTTATTATAGTTATGGAATGCTCTTGAATGTTTTTAAGCAGAACTATAACGTTAGTGCACTCTATGCAAGATAGTAGATAAAATAATTAATAATGAATTAAGATAGCGCAAAGATTATGAATTTAGAAAAAGCAATATCGCAATCGGTATTAGATGCCATACAAGCAGTGTATGGTGTGAAAGTAGAAGAGACGACAATTCAGATACAACAGACAAAACGTGAGTTTGAGGGTGACTTAACAGTGGTAACTTTTCCATTTACAAAATTGTTGCGCAAATCGCCAGAGCAAATAGGTTCTGAATTGGGCGACTATTTAGTGGCTAATAATTCTTTAATATCAAAATATAATGTCATTAAAGGTTTCTTGAATTTATCAATCAATAGTTCATATTGGCTTGAGACCTTGAGTGCAATCTATAGCGATGCCAATTATGGTTTGATGCCCGTAACAGCCGAGAGCCCTTTGATGATGATTGAGTATTCATCGCCAAATACCAATAAACCTTTGCACTTAGGACATATACGTAATAACCTTTTAGGTTATAGTATCTCTAAGATACAAGCAGCAAATGGCTGGAACGTTGTAAAGACCAATATTGTAAACGACCGTGGTATCCATATCTGTAAATCCATGTTGGCTTGGCAGAAGTTTGGTAATGGTGAGACTCCGGAATCGTCGGGCAAAAAAGGCGACCATCTTGTTGGCGACTATTATGTGAAGTTTGACCAAGCTTATAAGGCAGAGATAAAAGCGTTGATGCAAGAAGGGTTAAGTGAGGAAGATGCTAAGCGTCAGGCTCCACTAATGCAAGAGGCACAGGCTATGTTGGTGAAATGGGAGCAGAACGATCCTGAAGTACGTGCCTTATGGGGAACTATGAATGGCTGGGTATATGCCGGTTTTGATGAGACTTATAAGAAGATGGGTGTAGATTTTGATAAAATCTATTACGAATCGGATACCTATTTAGTGGGTAAAGGTAAAGTTGAAGAGGGATTAGAGAAAGGTGTTTTTTACCGCCGTGAAGATGGTTCGGTATGGGCAGATCTTTCGGGCGACGGTCTGGATGAGAAGTTGTTGTTGAGAAGTGATGGCACATCGGTGTATATGACTCAAGATATTGGTACTGCCAAATTACGTTACGACGACTATAAGATAGATAAGATGGTGTATGTGGTAGGTAATGAACAAAACTATCACTTCCAGGTGTTGTCTTTATTGCTCGATAAGTTAGGTTTTGAGTGGGGAAAAGATCTGGTACACTTCTCGTATGGTATGGTAGAGTTGCCAGAGGGTAAGATGAAGAGTAGAGAGGGTACAGTGGTAGATGCCGATGACTTAACAGAAGAGATGATACGTACTGCTCGTGAAACATCGGAAGAGTTGGGAAAACTTGATGGCTTGAGCGAAGAGGAGATTATGCAAATTGCTCGTGTAGTTGGTTTAGGAGCATTGAAATATTTCATCTTAAAGGTAGACCCACGTAAGAATATGACCTTTAACCCTAAAGAGTCTATTGACTTTAATGGTAATACCGGTCCTTTTATTCAATATACTCATGCACGTATTAAATCGGTACTACGTAAAGCCGAGGCCGAAGGGTTCCAATTGCATGCCGATTTGGGTACAGTAGAGATAAGCGATAAAGAGCAGTATTTGATTCAAATGGTAAATAGCTACCCCCAAATAGTTGCCGAAGCAGGCAGTGAATTTAGCCCTGCGGTTATTGCGAACTATGTGTATGAGTTAGTAAAAGAGTATAACCAATTCTATCACGACTTCTCAATTATGAAAGAGGAGAATGAGTCGTTAAAGAACTTCCGTTTGGTATTATCGGCTTCTGTAGCTAAAGTGATTCGTTTAGGAATGAATCTTTTAGGTATTGAGGTGCCAGAACGTATGTAATACTATTAGTTACTTAATGTGTGCTTCAGGAATGAAGTAACTAAAGTAATTAAAAGGAGTATGGCTTTTCTAGATATAATGTTT
>CAMTOX010000134.1 GCA_947074225.1 uncultured bacterium | reverse complement strand
GTGTTGGCATTATGGTTAGGGATTTTAAAGATTGGAGAACGTGGTGGAATATTAACCACTTTATCGCGTGCTGTGGCTCCATTTTTTTGTAAGATCTTTCCAGGTATTCCCAAGGATCATCCTGCTATGGGTACCATCTTTATGAATTTATCGGCCAATTTCTTAGGTTTAGATAATGCTGCAACGCCTTTAGGTTTAAAAGCGATGCGCGAGTTGCAAGAGTTAAACGAGAAGAAGGATACAGCTTCTAATCCGATGATTATGTTTTTGGTTTTAAACACCTCTGGTCTTACCTTGATACCTATTACTGTAATGACCTATCGTGCACAGTTTGGTGCCGTGAATCCATCGGATGTTTTCTTGCCTATTCTTCTTGCAACATTTATCTCCTCTTTAGTAGGTATTATTGCTGTGGCCTTGGTGCAGAAGATTAATCTTCTGCAAAAGAATATTATGATTACTTTGGCTGGAGTGATACTCTTCTTATCGGGTATGATATGGTTATTTGCTACACTACCAAAAGATCAGGTACAGTTTCTCTCTACTTTGATGACCAACGTAATATTGCTGGCTATAATAGCTTCTTTTCTTATTATAGGCATAAAGAATAAGGTAAATGTTTACGATGCATTTATTGAGGGTGCTAAAGAGGGTTTTGGTGTTGCCATAAAGATTATTCCATATCTGATAGCCATATTGGTAGCCATAGGGATGTTTAGAGCTTCCGGTGCTATGGACTGGTTGCTTTTAGGGATTAGTAATTTATTAGATTGTTTTGATATAAATACCGATTTTGTTGGTGCTTTACCTACAGCATTAATGAAACCTTTGAGTGGCAGTGGTGCACGTGGCATGATGCTTGATGCTATGCAAACTTATGGAGCCGATTCTTTTGTGTCGAAAGTGGCTTGTACAGTACAGGGTGCTACAGATACCACCTTCTATATCTTAGCTCTCTATTTTGGCTCTGTAGGAATTACTAAAACACGTAGCGCCTTACCTTGTGGATTACTGGCAGATTTTACCGGAATTATTGCCGCAATATTAATCTCCTATCTTTTCTTTCATTGATGAGATATAGAGTATGTTAGATGTATATATAAAAATGAAGCTATGATAAGTTATAATGCAGAAGAGGTGAAGATGCCAAAGTTAGAACGTAGACGATTAAATCGTTGGATACGTGCTGTGGCACAACAATATGGTAAAGTGCCAGGAGAGATTGCCTATATATTTTGTAATGATGCGAAGATTCTGGAGGTAAATCGTACCTATTTAGAGCATGACTATTTTACAGATATCATCACGTTTGATTATTCTGAGAATCAGCAATTAAATGGCGATGTATTTATTAGTTTAGATACTGTAGCTGATAATGCCAAAAGTTACGAGGTGAGCTTTGAGGACGAGCTGCGGCGAATAATGATACATGGTATATTACATTTAACCGGTCAGGACGATCAGACCCCCGAACTACGTGCAGAGATGATAGCCAAAGAAGATGCCGCATTACAATTGTGGAAAACGATTGAATAACCTTAGAGTTGATATTTAGATGAATTTACAACGTAAACATATTGAAAGACCAAAACATAAGCGTATACCACTTTCTGTAAGAGTAGGGGGGTGGTTATTGGTGTCTTTATTTGTAGCCATGGGATGTGCCAATAGAGGTTCAGGACCTCAAGGAGGTCCTAAGGATGAGACTCCTCCTGTGTTGTTAAGAAGTATGCCATTGCCAAATCAAACCAATGTAACTAGCCAAAGAGTAGTGCTAGAGTTTGATGAGATAGTATTACTTGATAATCCTTCTCAGAAAGTAGTGGTTTCACCACCACAAAGCACCCAACCTATTGTGAAAGCGGTTAGCAAAAAGATTTATGTGCAACTGCCCGATTCTTTAGAGCCGAACACTACATATACCATAGATTTTACAAATTCTATTGAGGATAATAATGAGAAGAATAAGTTAGAGAATTTTGCTATAGCTTTCTCTACAGGTGACGTAATAGACTCTTTGCAGATGAGTGGTGTTGTGTTAGATGCTTCAAATCTGAATCCTGTTGCCGATATGATTGTGGGTATCCATAGTGACTTGTCGGATAGTGCTTTTTTAACAAAACGTTTTGAACGAATAACAAAGACTGATAGCGATGGTTTCTTTAATGTGAAGAATATTAAGCCAGGACGCTATAGAATATATGGTTTGACCGATATAGGTTCAAACTATTTATACGATGTACCCACCGAGCAGATTGCTTTCTTAGATACTATCTATATTCCCGACACGCATGGTCATATGCGTAAGGATACCATATGGAAAGAGGTACCTGGATTACCCTCTGATACAGTGCCACAGATGGTAGTAGATAGTATTGTGGATAGAGGTTATACCGTGTTTACACCCTACGATATATTGATGCGCGCTTTTACATTGCCTGGTAAGCGACAATATTTGGTGCGTAATGAGCGTGAGGTAAGACATAAGTTTACTATTATATTTAATACCGCTGTAGATTCAGTACATACATTAACTCCTTTAAATTTCTCGAACGATTATATTCTTCAGAGCAATCTGGGTGGCGACACATTAACCTATTGGCTTAAAGATAGTATGGATATAAAGATAGATACTCTATTGGCTTCCGTGCGTTACCGTAAGACCGACTCATTGGGCGTTCTTCAATGGCAGTTGGACACCATTCGAAGTATCTATAGAGCTCCTCGAGGTGCTGCTGGTCGTGGTAGAAATAAGCCTCAAGAGGAGAAAAAGATAGATTTTATAAAGATTTCAACAAATCTTTCGTCAAAATTCGATGTTTATAATTCAATAAATCTTATCTTTGAAGCCCCAACCTTTACGAACGATAGTGGTACTATTTTAATAGAACAATTGGTAGATACCATTTGGAAAAAAGTTCCCACAGAGTTAGAGCGAGGAGATTCTATCGGTATGCGATACCGAATTCACCACAAATGGAAACCCGAAGCAACTTACCGACTTACCATAGATTCGGCTACTTTTCACAACTTATATGGAGCCCATAATAACCAATTTATGCAACAATTTCAGGTGCGTTCATTG
Organism: uncultured bacterium; assembly: GCA_947074225.1. Lineage (GTDB taxonomy): Bacteria > Bacteroidota > Bacteroidia > Bacteroidales > Paludibacteraceae > CAMTOX01. The sequence continues at coordinate 2,747 of CAMTOX010000134.1, read as the reverse complement.
GAAGATTATAGCAAACTGATTTTAAATCTTACACCTTTTACAGGTAAAGAGGTTATACAGTTATTAGACAAAAAAGATAATCCGATTCGGACTATAAAGGCTGAATCATCTCATATTGTTGTAGACTATGTAGAACCTGGCGAGAGTTATATGCGTTTGTTTATTGACGAAAATGGGAATGGCGTTTGGGATCCAGGCAATTATAGCTTAGGTATCCAGCCAGAAGAGGTGTACTATTTTCCATATACTTTACAAATGCGTGCCTTTTGGGATATAGAGGAAGAATGGAACTACCTTCAGACCCCTTTGCCAGAGCAGAAGCCCGTGGAACTTATAAGTTCTCCTAATATGGGCAAATAATCAGTATCAATAATTGAGATAGTACCCTTGTTATCATATATTTTATCATTTAATAAATTTCAGTGAAATGACAAAGATCTTAGTAGTTGACGATGAACGTAGTATCCGTAATACCTTGAAAGAGATATTAGAATTTGAGAAATACAAAGTAGATACTGCAGAAGATGCTAATGTTGCGCTGGAGCTTGTAAAAGCAAATACGTACGATGTAATATTCTCCGATATTAAGATGCCTCAGATTGATGGTATTGAATTGTTGGGCATGCTTCATGAAATGGGATGTGAAGCGCCTATAGTTATGCTCTCAGGACATGGTAATATTGAAACTGCTGTGGAGTGCATTAAAAAAGGAGCTTACGATTTTATTGAGAAACCTATAGATTTGAACAGGTTATTGGTTATGATTCGCAATGCCTTAGAGAAGAAGAGCATTGTGGCTGAGACAAAGGTACTAAAGAAGAAAGTTGCTAAGAAGTATGAGATGATTGGTGACTCAGATCCTATACGTAAGCTACGACATATGATAGATATGGTAGCTAAAACAGATGCTAGAGTGTTAATAACAGGGGCTAATGGTACAGGTAAAGAGGTTGTGGCCCGTCAGATTTATCAACAGAGTAATAGAGTTCAGATGCCATTTGTAGAGGTAAATTGTGCTGCTATTCCTTCAGAGTTAATAGAGAGTGAATTGTTTGGTCATGAAAAGGGTGCTTTTACCTCTGCCATTAAAACACGTACCGGAAAGTTTGAACAAGCCGATGGTGGAACTATCTTTCTGGATGAGATAGGCGATATGAGTCTCTCTGCACAAGCAAAAGTGTTACGTTGCTTACAAGAGAATGTTATCTCTCCTGTAGGTAGCGATAAACAAGTAAAGATAAATGTTCGTGTGCTTGCTGCAACAAACAAAGATTTGAAGAAAGAAATTGCCGAAGGGAATTTTAGAGAAGATTTATATCATCGATTAAATGTTATTCCTTTACATGTGGCATCATTAAATGAGCGTATAGAAGATGTACCGCTATTGGTAAACTACTTCTCTGAACTAATATGTAATGAACAGGGTATAGCAACAAAAACATTTACAAAGGAGGCAATTGAAACACTTCAAAAGAAGGAGTGGAGAGGTAATATCAGGGAACTTCGTAATGTGGTAGAACGTTTAATTATTCTATCGGGCGATACCATTACTGTAGAAGACGTAACTGCTTACGCGGCAGTGTAAATCCATATATTTTATTATAAAGGTTTCGGCCTCTAACCACTCTATGAATTTAGTGATTAGAGGCCGAAACCTTTATAAGCTATTTTAATGTCCCATTCTGCGTTCAGAGATGATAAGTAATGCTTCGTCTCTAATTTGCTCAGGGAGTTCGATATTACGTATCTGAAGGCTTCTTAGCCATCCTGCCACATCTTCCTCTTTAAGTGTAAAGAAAACATCTTCTATCAGTTTAATATCTCTATCGTCCATCTCTTGGACAGCAACTCCAGCCAGAGAGTCCAATTCTTCATCTTCATAATAGATGGGTTTGTCTGAATTTGCCAATAAAGAGTCTCTTTCACAAACGGCATGAGCTCCACAACACTCATCATCCACTACTGTGGGTTTGTCTTTATGTTTCTTATTAGCTTTATATATATAGATAGCGGCAAAGAGAATAAAAATAAGTAATAATATGAGTAATAAATACATTGATTGTTGAGCTATAAAATCAATTTAGGTCCTCGCATTTCAGCAAGTTGTTGTATATAAGTTTCAATATAACGATCGCGTTTTACTTGATAAATATCGTCTACTGTAATCATCATACCAGTGTCGAAAATATCTCCGAAATCAGGATCGAAGACAGTGCCAAAGGTACGCATGCTAGGCGATAATTCAATGTATGCATGTATTAATGCAGGAATAGTGCTGTTATGTTCTCTAACAAAACTATTCAGAATCTTGAAGTTCTGTTTGTAATCGTTGCCTATAAAGATAGTATCATAGAAACTATTCTCTTGTTCTGTTAGAACCTCTGTTTTCTTACCTACTATTAGGTGGTCATGATCTCCAAAGAATCTATTTAGATAATATATCATTGCTTTACGTGCTACTTCAGGTGTCTGAGAGTAGATAGTCACTTTACCAATCATATATTTTACATCTGGGTTTTGAACTACAAGAGCTCCGATACCATCCCAAAGATTATCTAATGCATACAAACTTTTAATACCCTCCTGAGTAGATTGGTATTTAGGTTGTACAAAGGCTCTTGCAAGTTCTAAGGTGTGTGGTATATCGGTTGTTATGTAGTAGCCGGAGAAATTAAAGAGATGGTCTATTGCATTATATGGTTGGTCTTTTGGCTTCATAACGAAATCATGTCCTAAATTAGATCGGG
>CAMTOX010000133.1 GCA_947074225.1 uncultured bacterium | reverse complement strand
GGAATACGAGATTTCTGAATGTGACTGGAGTTCAGACGTGTGCTATTCCGATCTGCCTCTTTGATGATTTAAAGGATGTACAGATATGGAAGATTTTAAAACAAACAAGAAAGAGCAAGAGATTGTATTTTCAAAAGCAATTAAAGCAGGGAAGAGAATTTACTATTTAGATGTTAAAAGAAGCCGTAATGATGATCTTTTTATAGCTATTACGGAGAGTAAAAAGAAGATTCAGGGTGATGAGGAAAATCCGTTAGTGTCGTTCGAAAAGCACAAAATATTTTTGTATAAAGAAGATTTCTCTAAATTTGCCAATGCATTGACAGAAGTGATTGAATATATTGAGGAGAACCGTCCTCAAGCATTAAATCAAACCGTAAATGATGAAGAGGTAGCAACAGCAGCCGAAGTTGAAGCACCAGCTGAAATGAGCGACTTTTCTGAAAATAACGTATCGAAAGGTAAGTATGAAGTAGATATGGATTTTGGTATTTAATATCTCTGTCGAACCTATTATAAAGCGTATTGATTCTTATCGATACGCTTTTTTATTCTCTTTTTTACTGCATATTACCCAATTCTGGGAGTACACTTAATTGCGACTGAGTAAACGAATAATTGACGATTCTACACCTAGAAAGTAAAGGAAAAACGAATTACTAGTCACTTTGGTAATTGTCGTTTCTAATGTTTCTCCTCGTTTCTCTATGAATGAACTGCTACTAATCTTTAGCAAGAACATTGGACGATATATAAAGATCTCTGCATGTGTTATACGCATTGCGGCGTTGTAGAGGCACAAAATTTAACGGAGATTTTAAGGAGGTTGTTATAAACACTCTTTAAAATCTCCGTTTCTATTGTTTAGGTCGATAGTCAAGTTGCTATCTGCCTAATAATAACTCATACTGCTTAATACCTTTGTTTCTTATTTCTTAATACACATGGTTCTCTTTTTCCAACTCTTCAGTAGAGACTTTTTTGCGATCTACAGCTCGCCAGGCAAAGAATATATAAGCCAATACAAATGGTATGACCAATGAAACATAGAACATGGTTTTCAGTGTAAATAAACTTGAGCTACTGTTGGCAATGGTAAGTGAAGATTGTATGTTAGTGTAGGAAGGATAATAGGCCGTGTTGTTATATCCTAATATAAAGAAGAGTGCTATGACGGCTAATACTGTTCCTAACGCACTAATCCAAAATCCATAACGAGCCTCTTTTTTTATCAATGGCGTTAGAATACCACCCAATAGTAATATGACTCCCAGCAGTAATATGGCAAATACCCATGGCATTTCAATGAGGTTGTTCCAATATTTATAGGGTAGCATAAATACCTCTTTGTTCTCAGGATTTACTGCATATCCGTCGGCAAATAGAATATGAATAAAGAAGATGAGGAATGGTATTAAGAAAAGTACCGCATTTATTAGTACCGATTTCCTCACTTTTGGCATAATGCCGGTATCGTCAATGCTTTCTATAATATAGAGCGATCCCAAGGTACGCGATAAGAAGACAATTGCTACTCCAAAGATTAGGTTCCACAGGTTTAGTAATCCATCTAGCCCATATAGTGTGGTGTCCCACTGGCTAATGATTGGCATAAAGGTATTGGTCATGTTTCCTTTGTTTACCGAAAAGGGAGAGCCAGTAAAGAATGTTGCTACAGCAACTCCTACCAAAAATGGTCCGAGAATACCGTTTAGTATAAGAAATCCTTGATAGCTCTTTTTACCTAAAAGGTTTCCTTTTTTCGATTGAAATTCGTAACTCACAGCATGCAGCACAAAGGTGAATAGAATAATCATCCACAGCCAATAGGCCCCTCCGAAACTTGTGCTATAGAAGAGTGGGAATGAGGCAAAGAAGGCCCCTCCAAAAACCACTAAGGTAGTAAATGTAAACTCCCATTTGCGACCAGTAGCATTGACAATAAGTTTACGTTGTTCGTTGGTTTTTCCCAAACTTAAAAGTTGAGAGTTTGCTCCTTGTACAAAAAATAAGAATACAAGCAATCCTGCTAATAGTGATATGATAAACCACCAATAGTTTTGTAAAGCAATGATATCCATAGTTAGTTAGTTTTTTCAGGGTTAGTATTCATGTTCTCTTCTGGCCCTTTAACAATCTCGCGTATCATAATCCCTACTTCGGCAATGAGAAGTACAGTAAATAGAACTGCGAAGATGATGAAGGTCGTCAATACCGACGATTGGTTCACACTTGATATAGCAGCATTTACTGGTAGCATATCTTGAATGGTCCATGGCTGACGTCCCACTTCCGAAACAATCCATCCAGCTTGACCTGCAATATAGGCAAGTGGTATTGATAACAGCGCAATCCATTGTAACCATCGTTGTTTCTCTAATTTTTTTCGCCATGAGAGGAAAATTATGATTAGGAAGAGCAGGATAAAATATCCTCCTAAAATAACCATAATGCGAAATGCATAGAAGTTCATTGTTACATTTGGTACAATATCTTCTGGTTTTTCAATATATCCATAACCGAAATATGGCATATTTGCTTTTAAAACCATTTCAGAACTGTCCAGTTTCTCTTGGTTCTGTTCTTCCATAGCCAAGCGATAGCAATGTAGAGCCTCTATGGCAACTTTTCCTTTTTCAATTTTCTCATGTGTTGATAGCGCTACGGAGCCATCGGGTAGGGTATAGCCTCCATTGATGATATTGTTTATTCCCGGTACATATCCATCCATGCTTCGTGTGGCTAACAATGAGAGCATGTTAGGGAATTGGATTTCAAAGCGCATAGATTCTTGATTGTCGTTTGGTTTTTTTTCAGGATTTAAGATTCCAAATCCTACTAGCCCTATGCCATGACCTCCGTCGTAAAGTCCTTCGGCAGCAGCCAGCTTCATGGGTTGATATTTTCCTACCAAGTAAGCCGACTTGTCGCCTGTAAATGCTAACATGAGCGAACTGAATAGGCCGATAATAGCAGCCACCCGAATGCTTCTCATGGCAAAATCAAGGTTTCTCTTCTTGATGAGATAATAGCAGGATATGCCGATAACAAATACAGCTGCCAATGTCCAACCGCTTAATACAGCATGAAAGAACTTGTTTACTGCTACTGGCGAACCTGCAATAGCCCAAAAGTTAGTCATCTCATGACGTACTGTGGCAGCATTGAAGTCTGTTCCAATGGGATTTTGCATCCAGGCATTGGCAACCAGTATCCACCATGCCGACATGGTAGCGCCAATTCCGGTTAGCCATGTGGCCCAAACATGGGCTTTCTTGCTCACTTTATCCCACCCAAAGAACATGACAGCAAAGAACGTGGCTTCCATGAAGAAAGCAAAAATACCCTCAATGGCTAGTGGAGCTCCGAAGATGTCGCCAACGAACCATGAGTAGTTGCTCCAATTTGTACCAAATTGAAATTCTAGAATCAGCCCGGTAGCTACGCCAATGGCGAAATTTATACCGAAGATCTTTATCCAAAACTTTGCTGCTCTTTTCCACTCCTCCTTACCTGTTCTTACATACATGGTCTCCATGATGCCCATGATAACAGCTAAACCCAGAGTAAGTGGAACAAAAAGCCAGTGATACATGGCCGTAAGTGCAAATTGAGCACGCGACCAATCTACGAGAAGTTCATTCATGTTATTTTTCTATTAAAGGTTTATGGTAAAACGTCGACATAAAACAAAGCTTTCTTGCTCTATTTGTTTGGTTCAGTAAGTTGCTTAGAGATGTATTCACTCTTTTCGCTCTCGCTCAATCCCTTCAATGGCGATTGAAAGAAAAAGAGTTTTAGAACAAAAAACATGATGAAGAGTTTAATGATAATGATAATCCAAAGGGTCTTCCCTAAATAGGTCATCGATTTAAACCCATCGTGATATAATGCAATGAATTTCCACATAGGCAAAGATTATGAACCATTTCTTTATGACTATTTTTTATTTTAACGATGCTAATTTATAAATTTTAATTCTTATTGCAAAATATATTATTCATTGAGAACGCTTCCATTGTTACCGAACTTTTAGCTATTATTGTTTTTCCTAATGTTACTTCTTCTTTGTGACGCTGCCAGGAAGAGATTTAGTAGTCTATATTCATACTTTTCTGCGTGGATATTTCTAAATAGTTCCCTAAATGTTACTCCAATTTCTACTATTTATTGCCTACCTCTTCACTTCTTCATGTTCTTGGGTAAGAAAATAGATACTTTTTTATTTATCTATGATTGTTTTGGTGCGATGAATATTGAGATTTAACCATTTTAATAGTGAACTATTCAGAATTTTGTTACTGAAACTGCCACAAAAACGGGCTGTCAATTCTATTTTTAATTGTTATATTTATAATATGTGTCTCAGTATATCCGTTTATAAGCCTTTTTTACACCTTATATATATAAGGGGAGAGAATGTGTGTTGTTTTCTGATTATCCTTTATAGAATCTCTTTTTCTTAACTAGATTATTATATATAGACGCTCTACACTCTTTGTTTAGGTTAGATTTCTTGACAGAGGTTAAATTAATAGATCACTTTATTGTTTAGTCGTTATTAAATGGAGGTGTAGGTACACCTTATTATATATAGGGAATCATTCAGTACCACATTAAGGCATTTGCTATATTAATTTGTTTAAGCTTTTTCGGTTTTAAGGATTGATCTGCCCTAGTTATGGTGATTACTCTTTGCATTTAACGTGAATCGGCAGTTGTTTTATTCTTATAAAGTTCTCTTTTGGCCTTCTAATGGATCATTTTACCCATTCTTATCTCTTATAACTTTTCTTTTTCCCTTCTTTGTCTCTTCAATTTGCTATTTTTTGGTTTCATAGAACTATTGTTGTCTTCATAATAGCACTATTTGGCATGTAAATTCTCCTTATAAGTTACCTTCTCCTTACGATATATCTATTCTTTCTCCCTCTTTTAAGGGTGAAATCTCTTAATTTCCATTTTTTGAATTACTTTCTAGGGTATATTTCTTCGTGTTTTGATTAAATAGTTCTCTTTTCTTTCCTTTATTTCCTTATTATCTATGGTAAATGGCTCTATTTTTTTTATGCTTATCTATTCAATACTGTTTATTCTCGCTCTTTTTGAAGGTAATTTTCAGTTTTATCTCATGAAAATATCTGTTTTGCATTTCAAGAATAGCTAAAATCCCATTCTCTTTAAACGTTTGTTACTGTTTAGAAGTAATTGTTGTTGCTATTTTATTCCCTAGATAACGATTTTATGACCATCTGGTCTTATTTGTTGAAATCGTAATTATCTGATGTTAAGATGATAAGAAAAAAGTATGAAAATAATTAGAAAAAAGGTGCTGTTTTATTTGGATATTGTGATTGTATGCTGTACTTTTGCATCCGCTTTTCAGGGGAAACGCACTGGATTTTTGAAATGATGCCAAGTTTACACTTTAAGTGAGATTAACATTTAGAGTTGCTTGCGGAATGAAATAAAATACTTACCTTTGCATCCGCTTTTCAGAGGAAATGCACTGGTTTTTTGAAATGCTGACAAGGTAACACTTTAAGTGAGATTAACATTTAAAGATGCTTGCAAGATGAAATAAAATGCTTACCTTTGCACTCCGCTTTTGAAGCGAAAATGCAGTGGTTTTTTACGAGTCTTACGAGCTTCAGTCTTTAAAAGAGTTTAACATTTGAAGATGCTTGTAGAATAGAAAAAAGTATTACCTTTGCACTCCCGTTCGGCAAGTGAGTCGACTGGAAAATAAAGATAGAGTTCTTTGAAAATTTTGAACAACAAGAATGTAGTATAAGGAAGGGAACATGAAAAATGAAGTCCTAACCGTCAATAACGAGATTCAACGGAAGTTTTGAGCTTAAGGAAAAAATAAAAATGTACAATGAAGAGTTTGATCCTGGCTC
>CAMTOX010000132.1 GCA_947074225.1 uncultured bacterium | reverse complement strand
GATGTTAGAATGGTAATTTTATATTATTTGTGATATTTCTTGAGATATAAAGAATTATAAAAATGAATAAATGCTTTAGGTATGCTCTATGTTTATCTCTTTTGTCACAAAAAGGGGGTTAGTGAGGTCAATTTATTTTCATGGAATGATTTAATTTCATTAGTTTATTTGAAATTGAAATTAACAAATATTTGGATATAAACCAAAAAATGTCGAATTTTGCAGCCGTTTTTTGAGTGAAAACTGTTAAATATTAATGCATCTGTAATCATTCAAAATTTGTTTTATATCGTAATTGTTTGGAATTGCGATAGTTATATCATTAACACATCATAAGTCTACAAGTTATTAATATGAATTCTTCTGCAAACGTAAGTACATTCTACTCTACGCTAAGCTCTGTTATCTGCATCTGTAGGTATCAACTTCGCCGTATTCGCTTCACTTTAAGTGTTGTTTTACCTCTTTTTTTATTGGCTATTCCCAGTAATGCAGTAGCACAACTTTCAGATGGTGCTGTTGTAGCTATTCGCACTAGCTCACGTTACATGACAGCTAACGATAATTCTGTATATGAGTCTTCAATAACTAATTTGTGGGCTAACTCTTTGTGGGTAGTTTCAATGAATGGGGATAATGAATATAGTTTCCGTAATGTTGGTAACTCCAAATACCTCTCTTGTAACAAATCGGGTAGTGACTACTCTATTGTTATGTCAGAAATACCTCTCTATTGGTCTTACGATGGTGTTAATCAGTATCTTTCTTATGACTATAAGAATACCGGAAATTTAAAAACTCAATATGTACAATATGAGTATAATTTTAAATTAACAGAGAATAGATCGGCTGCTTCGGCTATATCTTTTGATATTGCCAATCTCTCTCTTACTGTTTCTCCGGCTCAATTAAATTGTGCTATTAGTGGCAGTTCAGAATGTGTTACTGTGACTTCTATTGCTCAAGTTCAAAATCAAACCATCTCTTTGCCTTTTAATTATTCAACAAGTAACTCCTCTTTCTTTAGTCCATGGATTAGTGGAGATCAATTGTGTGCTTATGTAGCTGCAAATAATGGTGCTCCTAAAAATGCTATTGTTGCCATAACTAATGAGGTGGGGTTGACTACCGAACTAACAGTGTTGCAAAGTACTTCCGCTTTTCAGCATCAGAAAGGGAACTCAGGACGTGATTTGATGGCTAATGGTATGCAAGGAGTTCATACTGAGCGTAAAGTAATCTATATGCCTTTGGGTGCTTCTAAATCTTTAGAACTTTTTGAAACGAAGTTTTCTTATTCTCGATGGTATCAGTACGATACCGACCAAAATGTCTCTGTAGGCTCTATTGGTGTTGCTGGAACTCAACTAAATGGGAATATGGGAATCTGTAATCTTTCAGCTTCCAATGCTACTTATGTGGCTCCTAGCTCAATGCCTAATGGAAAAAATGTAAACAGTGATGTTATTACAGAGGTAGCATGCGATTTATCCTATTATAAAGATTACACACGAACAAATAATGTAGTGTCTGTTGAGCCTACCTTGTCACAACGTGTTATTTATGAAATACGTCCGGCAATACAAATGAGTGATAAACTAAATAAATGCCAAAATAATAATGGAAATGTAAATGGAACCTATTTGGAAGAGTATACCATTATTGCTCCAGTAGGACAGAAAATTCGTTTTGGACCTGCCTATGAGTATCAGGGTGCTAATAATAATTATTATATTTCAGATGTTAAGTTAGCAACTGGCTACCAATGGTATGAAAATGGTAAAAAAGTTTCATTTACTTTAGAAAATAATCGTGTTGTAAATACTTCACACTCTGTTGCTGAAACAGTAATATATACTCTTGTGGTGGGTGGTAGAGGAATTGCTAAATTTACGATTATCTATAAAGATATTAACGAAATAGGTCCTAAAGTAGATGGCGTAATTTCAGACTCTATTTTACAAGCAGATTATAAATATGTTACCGGATTAAACTTCAATGGTAATGAGAATACACCATTGCAATGGGATGAATCGGGCTATGGTTTCTTCTATTGGGAATGGCTTAATAATAGTGCTAAGCGTACCTATGGTGGGGTCTATTGGGGTGAGTATGGTTTTATGACTGTAACCGATGGCACACATAGCTTCTTATCGCAAGGTGTGCGCGACCGTAGCTATTATAAAAGTAATGGTCAAGATACACAAGGAAAGTTCTTGTATGTCGATGCTAGTAGTAAACCTGGAGTAGTGGCAAGCTTGCGCTTTAGCGATGGCTCATTATGTCCCGGTACACGCATGTATGTGTCGGCATGGGTAAATAACTTAGGTACTGGAACAAATCCGAACTTAAACTTTGTTGTGGTGGGGGTAAATGCCGATAAGAGCGAAGATGATATCGCCACTTATAATACGGGCGATCTCTCTCATGATAATGGACATAGAGGACTTTGGAAGCATATCTTCTTCGAAATCATGATGCCTAATATAGATTATGTTGACTATAGAGTACGTATTGTTAATAATGCACAGAATGCTAGTGGTAATGACTTTGCCATAGACGACATTTGTATCTATATGCAAGTGCCTTCGTTAATGATTTATCAGGCAGGAGTAGCTTGCTCGGCCGATGAGAATGAAAAAGTAGACGAGGTGATTATGATTCGTATGGATCCAATAGGATTTGACTTCCCTAATAACTGGAGCTCTGAGGTAATCTACTACCAGTTAAACGATGATAAGGGAGTGACATTAGATTTAAACTATGAAGGAACAACTAACGTTAAATATGGCAAGGTAAACTTTACTAATGGCACATTACCTAGAGCTTATAATGTTTATGCCCCGGCAAATGGCAAAACAGGTTTGGAACTCTATGCCGAACAGCGTAACCTATATCTGGTAGGGCAGGCTGCCAATCCAGGGAATATATTCATTACGGTAGAGCCTAACGAGGAAGGTGAAAATAGAGAGATATACTACTTATTGCATGAGAACAACGGAGAGTTTCTCGCGGCCTCTACCTATCATTGTGTTATTGGATTAGACCCAGATGTCTTTACAGAGTCTTTTGCCAGCTGTGGCATGACAAGTTCGTTTACAATGCAGCCTAATGCTCGATTGGTGTTAAATGGAGAGCTAATGCATGGTATGGTGAGCGACGATTTGTGTGCTAATCAAATCAATACTATTGGCATGCGTCTTTATGGCGCCAATGGCGATTTGAACCAAGTGTTCAGTGGTAACTGTCGTTATGACTGGTTAAATGGTAATAAAAAAGCTTATGAAGCTGGTGGACGATACGAAGATTTTGATTATAATGTTATTATTCAAGCCATAGAATCGCTTCGCGAAGTATATCCAGTAGGTAATAACTTAAACGACGTTGTGCCTAGCGATATAATTTCAGCAGCACAAATAGATTTACTTAAACAGCTCATTGCACGTGGTATGTTAGAGTTAAATCAGTCGGATATTTCGCGTCGACTTCTACCAGGTGAGAACTTTTTCACAGTATTGCCTGTTGTTGCAAGTGCATTAACAGACGACGGACGTCAGATACAAGTCTGTCAACGACCATTTACCATTACTTTAATGGTGGGCGAGTCTACACAATCGTTCAATATTGGCGTGGGTAGTGAAGTTGGTGTTCCAGCAATGGTGAAAGCTTCACCTCGCATATTACGTTATTATGCCGACGACTTAAATAGTAAACCTTTGCAGGTGCCCGTGTGCGACATGGTAGGTTTAACTTTGAAGGATCTTCAAACAAATAGTAGTGCATGCCATGTCTATCTTTTAGGAAGCACTAGCGATAAGAGTGCTCCCTTAGAAACAGTACTTATCTACTCATCGGTATCTTTTGTGGAGATTGATGGACAGGTTGTTATGTCATTGAATAAGTTATACGATGGTTTTAAGTATCAATCGGGCCATAAATATGATTTTGTGGTGATATTGCCCCTTTCGGCTGGCGAGAGCTGCGCTAGTGGTGGCTATTTCACGGTTATTGCAAATCCAAAACAGGTAATGTGGACGCCACAAGGAAACTCTAACTCGTGGCATCGCGATGCTAACTGGACTATGATAGATGCCTTTGGAAATATTGATTATAGTGGCGGCGGCTATGTGCCGGGAGTGAAAACAGATGTATTAATTCCTAATCATGCTGATATGCCAGTTTTGCAAAAGAGCTCTACCATAGATTCTCAAACAGCTTTGGTATTGGCCGACGATTCTCAGGAGTATATTGAGTGGGATATAAATTTTGTGGCCAATAGCTGTGGTAATATTCATGTTGCTGCACATGCTCAGTTTGGTAATCAGCAGTGGTTGACCTATGATAATGCCTGGGTTGATGTGCCAATAGCTACCGGGAAATGGAATCTTTTTGCTCCTCCATTTTTAGATTTAGTCACTGGCGATATGCATATTCCTGCCTCAGGGGTTTATAAAAATCCACTTTTTGGACCAGTAGATAATGCCGATAACCGCGGAATATATCGCTTCTTTACCTCCTTCTTCAATAGTGAGTCGTATACCACCGATCGGTATGGCGAGCATACTTCGGTTACGGCTTCTACATGGACAGCGCCTTTCAATGCCCTCTCGCAGAAGATTGTCTCTGGACATGGTTATTCTATTTGGCCTAGTCGTACAAATGGTGCCGACAGTGTAATTGTGCGTTTGCCTAAGTCGGAAGAGCGCTACTACTATTATGGTAGCTATGGCGAACAGACCTCGCTGTACGAAGATATTAAACGCCCTACAGGAGGTCATAAACTTGCCGGAAGTAATGGAGAACCAGTCTATGCCGATTTCGACTTACGTCATGAAGATATTTCATCTCACTTGGTGGCAAATCCGTTCTTGTCCGATCTTGATATTGATGCCTTTATGGACGACCCTTATAACCTTTCTACGGTATCTCAACACTTCTCGCTCTTTGTAGGCGAGTCGCGTAACCAAGTGGTTTATAATAGGGCTCTAAAGATTGCTACCGAAGGAGAGTATGTGGATAAGATTGCTCCAATGAGCTCTTTCTTGGTTCATATAAACCCTGCTGCGACAAGACCACAGCTACGTGTAGACCCTTCTATGTTACAATGTAATAAGAAGAGCAGTAGAATGAGAGCTCCTTCTGCAAACCACTATCCGCAGTTGCGCCTAACAGCAGTACGTAATGGCGTTCGCTCAACTTGTTTAGTGGTGCAGGTGCCAGAAAGTGATGCTACATACCATAGTGCAGAGGATAGTAAATTAACCATGCTCTCGGGAGAGATGACTCCAGCAGCTATTTATACACACGACCATAGCGTTGGTATGGCTATTAATGTACTCCCATCGTTAGAAATGGTGCCTTTAGGATTTGTGGTTCAAGATGAAGAGGCTACACAGTCCTTAATCATTACTTTTAATGGAGTGGATGAATTTAATGGCGATCTTTACTTGGTAGATTTGAAAGACAATAGCAGAACCTTAATTACTGAGGGAACAAAAATCTCACTCCCGGAGTTGGTGGAGTCTGAGAAACGTTATATTCTTTATAGGGTGCCGCAAGAGACCACATGGAGTGAGGATGTTGTAAATGAGCATAAGGTGACGGTGCATCAACCCATTAATGGCCAAGTGGTTATTACTTCGATTGAAGAGATGTTGAAGCTGCGTATCTACTCTATTACCGGACAGATACTTAATGAACGCAACTTAGGCGATAGTTATATGGAGACTATCTCTCTGGAGTCGGGCATTTATCTTTTCGATATTGAAACGGTTACTGGTAAGAGTTGTCAAAAAGTTATTGTACAATAATAACTTGTTAAGATAATTTGCTCTAAGATGAGCGAAAAAGAAAAAAGCTGTCGACATTTTGAGATCGGAAGCGCACACGTCTGAACTCCAGTCACATTCAGAAAACTCGTATGCCG
>CAMTOX010000131.1 GCA_947074225.1 uncultured bacterium | reverse complement strand
CCACGGTCGCGCATCAGGTTGATAAAGTCTACTAACACGATACCGTTTTTCACCACAATACCAATGAGCAGAATAATACCTAAAGCACCAATCATATCTAAGTTTGTTCCGGTAATAAGCAATGCTATAATTACCCCCGACAATGCAAATGGGAATGAGAACATGATAATGAAAGGCTTTGCAAACGACTCGAACTGAGATGCCATAACAATATACACTAACATAAGAATCATAGCCCCAAGCATAATCATATCGGCAAATGTTTCTTGCTGGTCTTCAAAAGTACCACCAATATTAGTGTTGATACCTTGTGGAATTTCCGTTTCAGCAATTACCTGTTGCACTTGTTGCGCCATTTCACCCAAAGAGATACCAACCGGCGTTACTTGTACCGTAACAATACGCTGACGACTCTTTCTTTCAATATCAGGCGGACACCAATACTCTTGTATTTCGGCAAGTTCTTTCAACTTAATTTTCTTGCCTGCACTGGTCATTAATGTCAACTCTTCAATATCAGTAATACTTTGACGATTCTCTTCTTTCAAACGCACAATGATATCATATTCTTCACCATCTTCCTTAAGATATCCGGCATTCATACCATTAATACGGTTACGCACATACATAGCTACAGTTTGAGCATTGAGTCCATGACGAGCCAACTTCTCTTTATCGAAGTTAATTTGCAACTCAGCACGGTCTTCTTCACGTGAAATAGTTATATCGCGAGCCCCAGGAAGTTCTTGGAATTTATATTTTAAATCTTGCGCTAATTTATTTGTAGCATCAAAATCGTATCCAAAGATTTCAACATCGACCGTATTGCTGTTTCCACCTCCCATACCAGAAGAGGTAGAGACTTGATAGTTTACCACTTCAGGGAAAGTAGCGAGTTCACTACGCAAATCTTCGGCAATCTCAAAGATGCTTCTCTCACGTTGGTACTTCTTATTTGTACGAACGGTCATACTAATTTTATTGTTATTAGTACTATTGAAGATTGAAGAGATACCTGCTTCATCGTCAGAACCTGTTGTAGAAGAAATCAATTCAATTTCCGGTACTACTTGTACAAAGCGATCTTCAATTAAACGAGCCATTCTCATAGTCTCTTCAACACGTGTACCACGTTGTAACTCAACGGTTACACTCATACGTCCAGAGTCTTGTTCTCCCATAAAGTCAGTACCAATCCATCCTTGGAACACAGGAATCAAAGTTAAAGCAAAGATACCAAGCGCACTAACCAAAGTGATGATTTTATGATTTAAACATACACGAAGCATTTTAGCATAAGCATGGTCAATTTTATTTAAGAACTTCAAGACATAACGATCATACCATCCGGTGCTTTTAGAATCGGCATTAACCAAGCGTCCTTCTTCATTTACCACCATTTTGTGTGGTTTTAACAATTTAGAAGAGAGCATAGGTGTTAAAGAGATCGCTACAGCGGTAGAGGTACAAACCACTATGGTAACAATCCATCCTAACTCTTTAAATAGAATACCTGCTTGACCTCCTAACATAGTTAATGGCACAAACACAGCCACAATTACTAATGTAGTTGCAATTACAGCAATCCATACCTCGTTAGTACCATATATAGAAGCCTCGCGAGGATTAGCCCCCCTATCAATATGTTTGGTAATATTTTCAAGTACCACAATAGCATCGTCCACTACCATACCAATTGCCACCGTAAGTGAACAGAGCGAGATGATATTTAAAGAGCTATCTACAAATAAGAGATAAACAAAGGCAACAAGTAATGAGATAGGAATTGTGATAGCGATAATAATTGTAGCACGCCAACGTCCTAAGAAGAATAGCACCACAAGCACCACAAATAAAAGAGCATACATAATAGACTCTGTCAAGCCATCAATAGCATTTTGAATACTTTCAGAACTATCGTAAATAATATTTATCTCGACATCGGAAGGTAAAGTTTTCTGAATACGCTCCATCTCCTTCTGCACATCGCGAGCTACTTGTACTGTATTTGCTCCCGATTGCTTCATAATTACCAGACGCACTCCATCGCCACCATTAATCTTCTCATCGAGTGTAACATCTTTAATGGTATCTCGAACTTGTGCTAAATCTTTTACAAACACCTGTTTACCATCGGCTGTTGTACGCAAAACGATATCGCCAATTTCAAAGCTCTCAATAAATTCATTCTGTACACGCAATTGATATTGCTCTTTACCCATCTTTACAGAACCAGAAGCTAGGTTCATATTATTGCCACTAATGGCAGAACCCACCTGTTCGATACTTAAATCGTAAGCATCCATTTTCTGAGGGTCAATATCAATATAGATATAACGTTGTGGAGCACCAGAGAGAGAAAGGTTACCAATACCATCAATACGGTTTAATACATTGATAACATTATCGTCTAATATTTTCTCCAAACCCGGATAACTCTCTTTTGCCGTAATAGCATACTGCATAATAGGCATCATAGAGGTATTGAATTTAAAGATCAAAGGTCTAGATACACCATCGGGAAGATTATCGTAAATCATATCGATGGATGAACGAATATCGTTCACTGCTTCATCAAGATTGAACCCCCACTCAAATTCTAAAGTAATTAAAGACATATTATCTTTTGAAGAAGAAGATATCTCTTTTAATCCATCGACAGAGTTTAACTGATTCTCTAGAAGCTTAGTAACATTAGTTTCTAACTCACTACCATTAGCCCCAGGGTAAGTGGTCATGATAGAGATATATGGTGGTTCCATTTCTGGAAACTGGTCGATAGGTAGTTTCATATAACTGAACACCCCTATCACAATTACTGCTACGAAAATAAGTAGCGTAGTAATTGGTTTATTAATGGCGGTTTTATAAATACTCATAAATCATTAAATCAAGCTATATTGATTGTCAATAAAGCGGTTAAAAAAATAATTAATCAACAATCTTAAGTTTAACACCGTTTACCAAACGTGCTTGTCCCACAGTAACTAATTTGTCGCCAGAAGCAATTTCAGTAGATAAGATTTCAACTTTATCGTCGAAACGTTGGCCTAAAGTTACCGGAACACGTTTAGCAACACCATTATCATCTATGAATACATAACGATCATTAGAACCAATAAGCTTTAATACAGCTTGATAAGGAACTATCATAGCATCTACCTCACCTAATGAAAGATTTACACGTGCAAACATACCTGGACGTAAAAGCTCATTGCTATTAGGTATTTTAAGTTGTACTTGGAAAGTGTGTGTGGTAGGATCAATGGTAGGATAAATAATATCGATTACCGCTGGGAAGATTTGATTTGGATATACCTCTGTCGATAGCTCTACTGTCATACCCTTCTTTACTAATGTAAAGTAAGACTCAGGAACACTGATAAATGCCTTTAAAGTAGATATCTGGGTCAACACCAAGATAGGCTGTCCGCTATATAACTCACCCTCTTCATAATTCTTAGCTGTAATAACTCCTGCAAAAGGAGCAGTAAAGTATGTATTCTTCTTCAAGAAATCTAACGACTCCTCAGTTTGATCATAGCTTAATTTCATCTGATCGTAGGCCTGTTGAGAGATACTACCAGTCTCTTTCAATGCTTCCATACGCGCCATCTCAACTCCTAAATTAGCAAAAGTAAGTTTAGTAGTGTTATATTGATTTTGGTCCATCTGAACTAATAACTGACCTTTAGAAACACGTGACCCTACTTCAACAAGAATACGTTCAATTTTACCTGTTACAGATGGTGCCACATTAAGAGTTTCATACCCTAAAAGTGTTGTAGAAAACATCACTTCGCGAGCAATCTTTTGTTTCTCAATCACTTCAACTTTTACAGGTTCTATACGCTCGGCTTCTTCTTTTGTTTCTTTATTCTTTGAAGCGCATGAGGTTAAGAAAATAATAGCAACGGCAAATGTTGCCAGAAAATTAATCTTTTTCATATATTACATTTTAGACATTTATCAAATTAGTAGCTTAATTATTTTATAACTAAACTTTAGATTAAAGATTCAAGAGTTTACGCAACTCTATTTGAGCATTTACAAGCTCCAACAAAGCATTGATATAGTTGCTTTGTGCAGTAATTAAACTTGTACTGGCATTTGTTACCTCAAGGCTTGAAGTCATTCCATGTTCGTATTTATTAGAGATATTCTGAAACACACGTTGCGATACATCAATATTAGCTTTTTGTGTTTCATAGCTCTCATAGGCCGATGCCAAATTATATTTTAATTGACGCTCTTGTACCAAAAGTGCATCTTTCGTGTCGGCCAAGGTATTTTGAGCTGCCTGATGTGCTAATTTTGTTTCTGTAATCTTAGCCGCTCTAGTACCACTAGACCAAATAGGTACACTTAATGAAATACCTACTAAGTTTGGAGGAGTCATATTGAAACCCTCATCCTTACCAAAATAAGTTCTAGCAGAATATTGATAGAATGCACTTACTGAAGGAACATAATCCATAGCTGCCAAAGTAATCTGTTTCTTAGACAGCTCAGTATTTTGATTAACCAATTGGTAATCGTAGTTCTTATTCAGATTAAAATCTTGCTTTAATAACGAGAGTGCTTGCTCAATATTCAAAAGTTGATCTATCTGTTCAGTCAACACTAAATTTGTATTTACCGACACTCCTAATTGCAAGCGCATAGAGTTGTACAACATCTCTACCATACGAGCACTACTATTAATAGAGCTTTGCATTGACGACACCTGCACTTGAATCTGATCGGCATCTACCTGTTCAGAGACACCCACTTTTACTGAGTTCTCAGTAATAGTTGCCAAACGACGTAAATTATCAAGATTCTGATTTAATAACCCTAAAGTCTGTTCCATAGCTAGAATAGACATATAAACAGACGCAGTTTGCGTTTTAATATCCTGTTCAGTCTTCAACTTAGAAACCTCCTGCATTTCTATGGATAAATTATGGATTAAAGATCCTACAATTTGAGTCCCACTTAGCGCCATTGCAGCAGTTAAAGTAAAAGAGCCCGAAGGATTCATAGCCATTCCCATACCACCAAAGTTCATAGAATATCCGCAGTAATCTTGGTAATCAAAACTTGCAGAAACCTGTGGCAACATGGTAGCAATAGTTTGCCAACGAGCTGCTTCAGCTTGTTTTACAGATAAAGAGGCATTCATTAGAGTTCTATTATGCTCCACAGCATACTGCTGAGCACGTTCTAAAGAAAGCGTTAGAGTCTGTTCATCTTGAGCCATCAAAGGCAAGAAAAACAGCACAGACAAGGTCATTAAAAAAAATCTTTTCATAATAATATAAATAACTATTTTACTTTTGTTTTTTATTTAAGTAGTAATTCAGTCCTTTTTCATTTGCCACTAGTCGCACAAAAGAGTCTACTAAAAACTCTGCCATCTGAGCCATAGATATTTTACACTCTTCTTGCATTTGTCTGAATTGATGACCGGTTCTAAAGTAAAGATATCGACACATTAACTCTAAATCCATATCATCTCTGAAATAACCATCGGCAATTCCTTTTTTCAATGCTTCCATGGTATACTCAGATGATATCTTGTCCATTGCAGCAATATGCTTTTGATTTATCTCTGGATAATACTTATTCAAATCATAGAAAAAATTCTTCTTTTTTTCTTCATGATATTTCTTGAACATCTTAATATCGCCCAATAATCGATCTATAACATTATCATCAGGCAATAAGTTCATAAAACTGCAACGTTTCATCCGCATATCGTTTAATAACTCTTCTATTAATTCATCTTTCTGATGAAAATGCGTATAGAAGGTTTTCTTAGATATACGTAGTTCATGACAGATGTCATCTATCGTTACACTGCGTAGTCCATACCTAAGGAACATCTCAGAGGAAGTTGATAATATTGTCTTTAGATCGGAAGAGCACACGTCTGAACTCCAGTCACATTCAGAAATCTC
>CAMTOX010000130.1 GCA_947074225.1 uncultured bacterium | reverse complement strand
GAAAAGAGAAAACAATTGCTCAAAAACAAGCAAAAACAAGATACTATTCATAGATAAAAGAGCTTAAAAAGATAATTAACGCCGTTTTATGATATTAAAGTAGAAAAAAGGAGTGATAAAGCATTATATAATGGCTCTTTTTTATATCTTTGTCAATTGATTTTTTTAAATAGAGATTATACAATTCTATGAGTAAAATTGTAAGGAAAAGTTATTTTTCTCCAAATGTAGTTGAGTTAGAGATAGAGGCGCCGTTAATAGCCAAAGCGCGTAGAGCGGGGCACTTTGTCATTGTACGAGTAGATGAAAAGGGAGAGCGAATCCCTTTGACTATAGCTTCTTCTGATATAGCTAAAGGTACTATCACCTTAGTTGTTCAGCAAATGGGAGTGTCGTCTCGTAAGTTGTGCGCCTTAGAAGTAGGCGACAGTATATTAGATCTTGTGGGACCACTTGGTAAAGCTACCCATATAGAGAACTTTGGTACAGTAGTATGTGCTGGAGGTGGTGTTGGAGTTGCTCCACTGCTACCCATTGTAGAGGCACTTAAGAAGGCAGGAAACAGAGTTATTACTGTTCTTGCCGCACGTACCAAAGAGTTGGTTATCTTGGAGGAAGAGATGCGCAAGCACTCCGACGAGGTGATTGTAATGACCGACGATGGTAGCTACGGTACCAAAGGGTTAGTAACAGAGGGCATAGAGAGCGTTATTAAACGTGAACATGTTGACCTTTGCGTTACTATTGGACCTGCTGTAATGATGAAATTTGTGAGCAAACTCACCGAAAGGTATGAAATACCTACCGTAGCATCTTTAAATACCATTATGGTAGATGGCACCGGTATGTGTGGAGCCTGCCGGGTTACTGTGGGCGGTAAAACAAAGTTTGTCTGTGTGGACGGACCGGAGTTCGATGCACATCAGGTAGATTTTGATGAGATGCTGATGCGTTTATCGGCTTACCGCGATGAGGAACAAGAGGCTAAGAATGCCCTATAATTTACTTTTTACTAAGATCTATTATGTTAGCAGATAGAAATGAACCATGGCGCGAAGCGTTGCGTCAGAGCATGAAAGCTAAAGAACGTACCGCACTAACGCGTGTACATATGCCAGAACTCGATGCCAATTACCGTAACAAAAATAATGAAGAGGTAAATTTGGGACTTAACGTGGAGCAGGCACAAAATGAAGCGAAACGCTGTTTGGACTGCGCCAACCCTACTTGTATGGAGGGGTGCCCTGTAGGTATTAACATTCCTAAGTTCATAAAACATATTGAATGCGGCGAATTCTTAGCCGCAGCAGCAACATTGAAAGAGACTTCGGCATTGCCCGCTGTGTGCGGACGTGTTTGTCCACAAGAGAAACAATGTGAGGCCAAATGTATGCATGTTAAGATGAAACATGAGGCTGTAGCCATTGGATATCTTGAACGCTTTGCTGCCGACTATGAACGTGAGAACCATGAAGTAGCGGTGCCAAAATGTTTGCAAAGCAATGGAATAAAAATTGGTGTGGTGGGTTCGGGACCTGCAGGATTGAGCTTTGCCGGCGATATGGCAAAACTTGGATACGAGGTAACCGTTTTCGAGGCACTCCATGAAATTGGTGGGGTACTAAAATATGGAATCCCTGAATTCCGTTTGCCAAATGCCATTGTAGATGTCGAAATAGAGATATTAAGAAAAATGGGCGTGCGTTTTATCAAGAACTGTATTGTGGGTAAGACCATAAGCTTTGAAGATTTAAACGAGCAGGGTTACCGTGCACTATTTGTTGCAAGTGGCGCCGGACTACCAAACTTCATGAATATTCCTGGCGAGAACTTGATTGGCGTAATGTCGTCCAATGAATATTTAACACGTGTGAACTTAATGCACGCTTCAGACAGCAGCTTTGACACCCCTATAACCAAGGGCAAACGTGTAGCTGTTATTGGTGGTGGTAACACCGCTATGGACTCTGTTCGTACTGCCAAGCGTTTAGGTGCAGAACGTGCCATGATTATCTACCGCCGTTCCGAAGCAGAGATGCCTGCTCGTTTGGAAGAGGTGAAACATGCTAAAGAAGAGGGTGTAGAGTTTATGACACTGCATAACCCATTGGCTTATATGGGTAACGAACATGGACGTGTGTGCCAAATGGAGTTACAGAAAATGGAGTTGGGCGAACCGGATGCTTCGGGACGTCGCTCGCCTAAAGCTATTGAAGGAGCAGTGGAACTTATTGATGTAGACACGGTAATTGTTAGCGTTGGAGTATCGCCAAATCCTTTGGTGCCAAGCTCACTACCAGGCATCAATATGTCGCGTTGGGGAACTATTGAAGTAAACCAAGAGACCATGCAGAGCTCTATACCGGTAATCTTTGCCGGAGGAGATATTGTGCGTGGTGGTGCAACAGTAATCCTTGCTATGGGCGATGGCCGCCGAGCTGCTGCAGCAATGCATGAGCAAATTAGCAACGGAGCGTTGTAAGCAACAACCTTTGAAAGAAGAATAAATAAGTGCACTCTCGTTAGCGAGAGTGCACTGAAAAAAAAGATAAAGATGAATATTTGCGTTTTTTGTGCATCCAGCTCTTCAGTATCTGAGGAGTATCGTAAAGAGGCCTATAACTTGGGAAGCTTCATAGCTCAACAAGGACATAGCTTGGTTTATGGTGGTGCCACAGGAGGATTGATGGATAGCGTGGCACAAGGTTGTGCCGACAGCCATGGCGAAATCATTGGGGTAATCCCTCAGATGATTCTCGACAAGGGACGTGAGAGCGCACTGCCACATCAACTCTTTGTGGTGGAGGACATGAACGAACGTAAAGCGCTGATGAAAGAGTATGCCGACCTATTTGTTGTATTGCCAGGAGGGTATGGAACCTTTGACGAGTTGTTTGATGTTTTGGCATCTAAAATAGTGGGCTATCACGATAAAGCATTACTTATTTTAAATAGTAATGACTACTATGGCGGATTACTTCTGCAAATAGAGACAATGGAAAAGAACCATTTAGGACACCAAACAGAGGGTGAGTTATTTGTGGTTTGTCCAACATTGGAATCGTGTAAAGAGACAATTAAAAACCTTGACCAATAACCAAAACTTTAAATCAGCAAAGCTATGAATCTATTTTGGAAAAAGATGTTTGGCAGTTTACAGAGCACTGCCAAAACAGAAGCAAAGTATGTAGAACTGAGACAAACTTATGAGCGCTATCAGAATGTAAAAAACTCCAAAGAACTTCAGGAGTATTTAGCTCTTTATGAGCAGGTGAAAGCGCCGGAATTTAAAGACCTTAAAAACACACTCAAATCGCGTAAGTATAAAGATACGGAAGAGTATCGCGACTCAAAGAAATTTGAGAAACTTGAGAAAGATAAACATCTGGCCGAATATTTCCGTATATTGGAGTCGCCAGAGTTAAAGGAGTTCTTACAATTTGAGAAGAGTGCCGACTTCAAGAAGTTGGGAAATCCTACGGCTGTAAAAGAGTCGGAGGAGCTACAACGCATGAAGAAGTATGAGAAAGGTAAAGAGTACCAAACTTATTTACGTTTCAACGATTCATATAAACTTAAAGAGTACAAAGAGCTTCAGGAGAAGATTAATAACGAGGAGTTCAAAAAGAGAAATGCTTTCTGGGCCGATGCTAAACGTTGGGACAACACTGAAGAGGCAGCCATTGAGAACCGTTATTTCGACCTTTGTAAGAATGAAGATATTATCTTCTACAATAAGATAAATGCTAAAGATTTAGAGTTAATATCAAAGATGAAGCTCATCTTCGAGGAGCAGTTTGATTGGAACACTTTAAACGCTTCGCGTTGGGACTTTGGTTTCCACCACCCAGCCGATGAGATAAAGCAAAACTACTCTCATATAAATGAGAAACAAGCCAATAATGATGGCGAAAACATCTTCGTTCACAATGGCAAATTAAACCTAGCAATAAAAAAAGAGACCAAAAACGCTACTGCTTGGGATCCTACTTTAGGTTTTGTAGAGAAGGAGTATGAGTACACCGGCGATGTTATTCATGGCCGTAATGCTATATGCCAAAAAGGAGGTATTTTCTCAGCAAAAATACGTTTCACAGGTTCTAAAGAGGTTACACATACCTTTAGCCTTAAAGGCGAATCGAACGCTCCAGTCATTACCGTAAGTAAATGTACGGGCAAAAAGATTGAGGTGGGTGTACACTGGCAAAGCAAATTTGAAACTATTAATACTACAGCTACCGTAACAGGTATTAATCCAGGTGAGTTCTTTATCTACTCTGTTATGTGGACAGGTACAGAATTAATATGGTATATCAACAACCTTGAGGTATTCCGTACCTCTGAGGGCGTTCCTTCAGATCCAATGTATCCAATCTTAAACTCTTTCATCTCTGAACAACAGAAAGGTGGCGAGGGTAACATGGAGATAGATTGGATTGAAGTGTTTGAAGTAGCATAAACAAAGTCGAGTCAAAACCTCGGCACTATATAGAGGTTCATGAAATTAGTCAAGATTAACGAAGCATTTGAGATTGGCGGCAATAACCGCTTTACCCTGATAGCAGGTCCTTGCGCCATAGAGAGTGAGGAGATGTGTTTAGAGGTGGCCGAAACGTTGAAACAGATATGTGAGGAGCTAAGATTAAACTTCGTCTTTAAATCGTCGTTCGACAAAGCCAACCGTTCAAGTATATTCTCGCCACGTGGTGTAGGATTATCGGAAGGGTTACGGATTCTTGAAAAGGTACGTAGTATTTACGATGTTCCCGTAGTTACCGATGTGCATGAGAGTTGGCAATGTAATGAGGTGGGCGCAGTGGTGGATATGATTCAGATTCCGGCATTCTTAGCCCGACAAACCGACCTACTTGTGGCAGCAGCAAAGACTGGAAGAGCTGTAAATGTTAAGAAGGGGCAATTTATGGCTCCTTGGGACATGAAACAGGTGATACAGAAGTGTTGCGAAGCAGGAAACGACCAGATTCTTCTATGCGAACGTGGTTCATCGTTCGGATATAACAATCTTATTGTCGACATGACAGGCCTTATAGAGATGCGCAGTTATGGTTATCCGGTAGTCTTTGATGCTACCCACTCCGTACAAAAGCCGGGTGGCAATGGCAGCACCACAGGAGGTAACAGAGATTATGTTCCTTATTTAATGAATGCCGCTTTGGCAGTAGGTGTAGATGCTATCTTTGCCGAAGTGCATCCGAATCCGGAACAGGCTTTCTCCGATGCCGCAAATCAACTCAGACTAAGCGAGATAAGACCAATTCTTGAACATGCTATAGCAATAGACAATATTACCAAAGGGGTAAAAAGATAATTATGGATATTATTCAACGCAGTAAAGAGGTCTTTGCACAGGAGGCTTCGGAATTACAACTTGTAGGTGCACGCATTGGTCAAGAGATGGTGCAAGTGGTGGAT
The DNA here is from genome assembly GCA_947074225.1 of uncultured bacterium. GTDB lineage: Bacteria > Bacteroidota > Bacteroidia > Bacteroidales > Paludibacteraceae > CAMTOX01. Next base: position 529 of record CAMTOX010000130.1, on the reverse strand, counting down.
TTAATTTATAGAAGCAACCAAAAAGTTGTTCTGACAGGAATAGGAAAAACCGGTATCATAGGAAAGAAAATTGCCGCCTCCATGGCATCTACTGGCACTCCCTCAATCTTTATGAACGCTGCCGAAGCTATCCATGGCGATTTGGGCATGGTGGCCAAAGGCGATATCGTGATTATCATCTCTAATAGTGGTGAGAGCGAAGAGATTTTAAATCTTATTGCTCCTCTAAAACGTATTGGGTGTCCAATCATTGCTATGACGGGAAATGTAAAATCTTCCCTTGCCTCGCAATCGGATCTTGTTTTAGATATCGGCATTAACCGCGAAGCTTGCAAGATGGGCCTTGCCCCTACTACCTCTACTACGGCAGCCTTAGTCATGGGCGATGCTCTAACCGTATGTTTAATGGAGAAACGTGAGTTCCGTCCAGAGAACTTTGCCATCTACCACCCCGGTGGTGCTTTGGGCCGACGTATGCTCACCAAAGTTACCGATTGCATGACTACGGTAGTGCCTATGGTGAACTGCA
>CAMTOX010000129.1 GCA_947074225.1 uncultured bacterium | reverse complement strand
AATTGAACCAAAGACGACTCTGGATGAGTCAATAAATAATCTAACTCTTCTCTACTTATCATAATTCTTCTAGTATTATGGGTTAACGAAAATATATGAAGATGCTCTTTCAAAGCAACATATAAACTAGTCTACAGTGTTAAGAGGAGTTCTAAAAAGTTACATAGAAAGAAGGGGAAACTATGGAATAATAGTTAGAACTCACATGATGGATAATCAAAAATTAAACCATTTTCAACTTTAAATACTATTTAGACCTATTTTGTTATCAGAAATAGTTACAATAAGAGTTGAAACAACCCATTCTTGGGAATAATTTATGAGTAAGAAATTAAAACCATGAGTTTATAGTTATTAAATAATAGGCTGTATTGCTAATTAATTGTGAAACCTAAATTAGCCATGCATTAAGGCATTATTAACCAAGAAAATAGTGAATAAAAAGAGGTACTTAGTAAGAACAGACTGTAGAGAAACTCAAAATTGATTTTAATAACCACTCATTTGCCATTAGATATTTAGATGTTATTTCAGTTGAAACACATGGATTTATAGTTATAGAAAGCATTGAATTTGTTGGTTTGATTATTAAAATATATAAATATAAACTTATTATATTTAATACATAATGAGTAAAAGAGCTTCTTTTCGAGATTTCAGAAAGATTCTTGATGGCATACATTAAACTATTTCAATTTCTTTACACAACACATACTGTCAGAATAGATTAGCTCAATCTTCATAAAAAATGTATTTACCCGATAAGAAATATCTATTTTAGAGCTACCAAAGTCGTACCTCGCTCGCACCTCGTTCGGAGCCATAGAGCGAGCGAGGTGCGACTTTGGTGCGAGCAAGGTCCCTATTTATAGGCAAGATGAAGCATAAGAGAGGGAATACAAAAGAGAGTACATAGAGTGAGAGATATGAAAATTTTTCATATCTTTTTTATCGTAAACATATAGAATGGCACACTATTTGAACTAACTGACCTACTTTTTATTTTATTCATATTGTTATTTTATTTTTATTGTAAAAAACACTATCATAACTAACTGATAGCAAATTAATTAACCAAAGAAGCCATATGAATAGGTGAGAAGTGTAATTTAGAGAACCAAAACTTTCTGTTATAGATTTACGTTTTTAGACCTGTCAGAAAAAGTTAAATTAAACATAAAGTAGAGATTGTCACATAAAACATCTATATTTGTAAACCTAAAATAGTAAATCTTTCTATGATTAGACAAGAACTGAATGTCAAGCTGCAACAGAAGTTATCGCCTTTACAAATTCAGGTGATAAAGATGCTTGAGTATCCGGCTATTGAAATGGAAGAGCGTATACGCGAGGAGATGGAAGCAAATCCCGCTTTAGAGGAGGGTCGTGATAAGGAGGAAGAGGAGAATAACGACGAATACTCCAATAGTGAGGAAGATAGAGGCGACGAGAAAGTGGACCTTGAAGAATATGCTATTGACGACGACATACCCGATTATCGATTGAATATTAACAACTATTCGCCCGATGAGCAGCCCGACTCAGTACCTTTCTCGGCAGGTATCTCTTTTCATGAACATTTACTTGCTCAATTAGAGCTTAGTACCACCAATAGTACCATACGCCATTTGGCCGAATACTTAGTGGGAAATATTGACGAGGATGGTTATTTGCGCAGAAGTATTGAAATGATGGTCGACGACTTAGCATTTCAAGTGGGCATAACTGTTCCCGACTCAGATATGTATAAAGCATTGGAAATTGTACAAGATCTGGAACCGGCTGGCGTGGGAGCACGTAGCCTTCAAGAGTGCTTAATGTTACAACTCGATAGAAAAAAGAGTACAAACTCTATTGAACATGCTAAACGCATTATAACATCATTCTTTGACCAATTCTCCAAAAAACAGTTCGATGTTATTGGACGTCGTATTGGCGTGGAGGAGACAGAACTCAAACTGGCTATTGCCGAAATATTAAAGCTCAACCCGAAACCGGGGAATGCATTCGCTAACGGATCTGAATCGCTCATGGAACGAATCACTCCAGACTTTGTGGTGGAAAACGATAATGGTAAACTTACCATAACACTTAACAATAGTAACATTCCCGAATTACGCGTGAGCCAAAACTATAGCAACATGGTGCAGGATTTTATGGGTAATAAAACCAACCAGAGTCGCGAAATGAAAGATGCTATTCTCTTTGCTAAACAGAAAATTGATGCTGCACGATGGTTCATTGATGCCATTAAACAGCGCAATGCCACACTTATGAAAACAATGAACGCTATATTGTGCGAACAATATAACTTCTTCTTAAGTGGCGACGATTCGCAATTGAGGCCCATGCGTTTAAGAGATATTGCCGATAAAGTAGGATTTGACATCTCTACCATATCCAGAGTGAGCAATAGTAAATATGTGCAAACAGAATTTGGAGTGTTCCCTTTAAAATATTTCTTCTCGGAAACCATGATGACAAATCAAGGAGAAGAGGTCTCAAATAAGGAGATTAAACAAATTATTGTGCAGGTGATTCAAGAAGAAGATAAAGCTCAACCTATTGCCGATGATGCCTTGACCGACATCTTGAAAGAGAAGGGTTACATCATTGCACGACGCACCGTAGCAAAATACCGTGAACAATTGAATATTCCTGTGGCACGGTTGCGCAAGAAAAGAATTTGATTGTACCCCCATTACTTCACTATGTTTTGAGAAGTAATAAATTATTCATTCGGAGATTTAATTAATTATTATGAAACTTTTTGCCAAAATTATATCCATTATATTCCAACCCATTTTCATACCTTTGTATGGAATTATTTTAATTATGCATACCAATGCTTACCAAGATAATTTCACCCTATCGCAGAAAATGGTTATTTATGGCGGGGTATTTCTCTTTACCGGAGTTATTCCTGCCATTGTGGTGCTATTGGGTATGGTAAGTGGTAAAATATCCGATGGATTCATCTCTCACCGCGAACAACGCACAGTGCCATACCTAGTCTCTATGGTTTCGTATTGTGTAGCCATATATTTTGTTCTCCAACAAGGATTAGGATTCTGGGTTGCTATACTCCTTTCGGGTGCTACAGCATCGCTCATCCTGATATTCGTAATCAATTTCTTCTGGAAAATTAGTGCTCATATGGCTGGTATTGGCGGACTTACCGCAGGTATTTTTGCATGCAGCATAGTATTCCAAATTAATCCGGTAGGAGTTATTTGTGCTTCTATCTTGGTATCTTTGCTTTTGGCATTCTCACGCTTATACCTCAAAGCTCATACGTTAGGACAGGTAATTTGCGGATATTGCTTAGGCTTCATCTGTGTTTTCACCCCCTATTTTTTCCTTTACAATATAGGGTAACTATTTTTTATTGACCAATTTTTGATTTTCGTTATTGACTATGCGCTCTAACAGGCTTCTTATTTTATTCATATTCAGTGTACTTTTTCACTGCAATATATTCGCTCAACTCAACCTCGACCCCTCTACCATTAGTTTACAAGTAGTAGACTTAAAGAGTGGTAAAATCATAATGGACCGCAATAGCAGCCAGTGTGCTACTCCTGCCTCTATAACCAAAGTTATTAGCACTGCCACAGCCCTAGAGCTTCTAGGTCCTGATTACACCTACAAAACCACTATAGAACACGATGGCACCATTACCGATGGTGTGCTTCATGGCAACCTATACATTCGTGGTGGTGGCGACCCTACCTTGGGTTCCTACTATTTGGGCAACCCTGGAGTGATAAAACAGTGGGCGCGCGAGCTTCGCGGCATGGGCATTCGTGCCATTCAAGGCGATATCATCCCCGATGCCTCCTGCTTTGATAAAGAACCCATCCCTATTCATTGGAGCTGGGAAGATATGGGCAACTACTATGCTGCAGGGACCTTCGGGCTCTCCATCTTCGACAACTCTCTACGCTTAACCTTTAAGAGCGGTGCCTCTGGCACTACGCCGCAACTGGTTTCAGTGTCGCCACAAATTGCCGGACTACATATCGACAACCAACTCACTACGCTCAAAATTGCCGCCGACAGTGGCTACATCTACGGTATGCCTTACGATAATAAGCGCATTGTGCTGGGCGGTATCCCTGCAAACAGAGAGCTATACACACTTCGTGGCGATATTCCAAACCCTCCAATGTTGGTGGCACAACGTCTGGATAGCGCATTAAAGGAGGTGGGTATTACAGTTAATGGAGAGTGTAAGGAGCGTTTCAATAGCAGCAACCCTCGGAATACCATATTGATACACGAATCGCCAAAGTTGCGCGAAATCATTAAACTGACTAATTTCCGCAGTAATAACCTCTATGCAGAACATCTTTTCAAAAGCATAGCACTTACCAAATATGGACAAGCAAGTAATGCCAAAGCAATAGAGGTAATAAAACAATATTGGTTTAGCAAGGGAATAGACGTGTCGAGTCTTTTTTTAAAAGATGGCTCAGGACTATCGCCACAAAATGCATTCTCGGCAAAAACCTTGAACGAAATACTTGCCTATATGTACCAAAAAAGTCCAAGTAAAGAGGTTTTCATAGCCTCTCTGCCTCGCGCAGGGAAAGAGGGTACCGTTGCAGGGTTCATGGCTAAAACACCTTTAGAGGGTAAAGTATGGATGAAAAGCGGCAGCATTACCGGAGTGCAGTGCTATAGTGGTTACATCTTAGACAATGATAAAGAGTATGCTTTCACCATCATGGTGAATAATTGGGTAGGAGCGCGCAAAGATGTAAGAGCTCAAATACGCCAATGGTTGCTTGAAGCAGCCGGATATAACTAAATCTTGGAGCATGAAAGCACATATTATCACTTTGGAGCGTGTAGACTCTACCAATAAACAGATGTTCCAACAACCCAAATCGTTGATGCATCATGGACTTTGTATTGCAACAGAATATCAAACTTGCGGGCGTGGACAGAGCACTAACGTATGGGAATCGAATGCCGGAGAGAACCTTCTGTTCAGTCTCTTATTGGAGCCTAAGAAAATAAACCCAGCCGATCAGTTTCTCATTTCTCAGTTTGTCTCGCTTGCTATTATAGATGTGATTGAATCTTATATAGATTCTGAAGTAACCATTAAATGGCCCAACGACATATACGTTGGTGATAAGAAACTTGCTGGAATCCTTATTGAACAGAGCATTTGTGGTGCAGAGATATCTAAAAGCGTCATTGGAATAGGCCTTAATGTGAACCAGGTACTCTTCAGCCATGCACTCCCGAATCCTATCTCTTTGAAACAGATTACCGGTAACACTGCGAATCGGGAGCTCTTGCTCCAAGAACTATGCGAAAAGATTCTAGAACGTTATCAAGTGCTCTCTAAGAATAATATAGAAGAACTCCGCCAGAGATATCTGCAGAAACTCTACCGAGCAAAGGGTTTTCACCCATTTCTACTACCCAATGGCAAAGAGATTAAGGCTAAAATTGTAGATATTCACCCTTTGGGTCCAATACTTCTAGAAGATGAACATGGAGAACAAACCTTCTATGCCTTTAAAGAAATACAGTTTAAACCTTAATTAGTAATGGTATCGTTTTGATTCTTGCTATAATAAATCAAAGAATACGTCAATAGGCTTTCTTAAATACTTCGTCACAATAACAATACTACCCTTGTATACTACTAAAGAGGAATTACATAAGTAAACTTTAATGTCATGATAATACTTATAGCTGCGAATTAATTATATAAGGATTTAGAATAACGCAATTAGTCATTTATAAGAATAAAAAAGAGAGAGCCTCCTTAAGTAATTTAAGGAGGCTCTCTTATAGTTTAGAATACTATATATTCTTATTTAATGATGCTAACTTTAGCTTTTCTTTCCATTTTAGGAGCAGAGAAAGCAGCTACAGCTTTTGTAACTGAAGCGTTAGTAGCATTTGTAATAGTATAAGAACCTGTATAAGTAGCATTAACAGTAGAACCAAAATATGAAAGTGAAGATACTGTAATACCAGTTGCAGAAGATCGGAAGAGCACACGTCTGAACTCCAGTCACATTCAGAAAACTCGTAT
>CAMTOX010000128.1 GCA_947074225.1 uncultured bacterium | reverse complement strand
GGTACTCGGATAGGAGCATTAAACAATTACTTCTTTTACTCTGCCTAATGAAGGGAAGAACTGCTCTCTCACGTTAAGTAGTATAGCTATTATAAATGATAAAATAGATTAGAATAAATCGTGAGAAAATATTACCTTTGTGAGTTGAATAAATGAAATTGTGAGTTATGAAATTTGAACTACAACATACCGATGCAAAGTGTGCGGCTCGTGCCGGACGCATCACAACCGACCATGGTGTAATAGAGACACCAATATTTATGCCTGTTGGCACGGTAGCTTCTGTAAAAGCAGTACACCAACGTGAGCTAAAAGAAGATATTAAAGCAGAGATTATATTAGGAAATACCTATCACCTTTACTTACGTCCAGGTTTAGACATCTTGGAGAAAGCAGGTGGACTACACCGTTTTAATGGCTGGGATCGTCCTATCTTAACAGATAGTGGTGGCTTTCAAGTCTTCTCTCTGTCTAACAATAGAAAGCTAAAAGAAGAGGGTGCGTACTTTCGTTCACATATTGATGGTTCACGTCATCTCTTTACTCCTGAAAATGTAGTAGATATTCAACGTACCATAGGTGCCGATATTATGATGGCTTTTGATGAGTGTACTCCGGGAACTGCCGACTATAATTATGCCAAAAGTTCTATGGAACGTACTCACCGTTGGTTAGAACGTGGCTTAAAACGTTTTGACGAGACACCCGATAAGTATGGCTATAGTCAAACTTTCTTCCCTATTGTTCAAGGGTGTATCTACCCTGATTTACGTCGACAATCGGCAGAATTTATAGCTTCTCAGAATAGAGAAGGAAATGCTATTGGTGGTTTGGCAGTAGGCGAACCTACAGAGAAGATGTACGAAATGATAGAGGTGGTGAATGAAATTCTACCTACCGATAAACCTCGTTACCTAATGGGTGTTGGCACACCTGCCAATATATTAGAAGGAATAGAACGTGGAGTAGATATGTTCGACTGCGTTATGCCTACCCGTAACGGACGTAATGGCATGCTCTTTACACGTAACGGTATCATGAATATGAAGAATCAACGATGGGCAAATGACTTCACACCTATAGACCCTGAAAGCGATTGTTATGTAGACCAACACTATACGAAGGCTTATCTACGTCACCTCTTTGTGAGTAATGAACTTTTAGCTATGCAAATTGCCTCTATTCATAACTTAGCATTTTACTTATGGTTGGTTAAAGAAGCACGTCGGCATATCTTAAACAACACTTTCACCACGTGGAAAACCGAAATGATTAAACGTGTTACTACACGTCTGTAAACGATAAATAAGGTTCTTGTAAACAGTTTATATTAAAAAACAAAATAGAGATCAAAAGATACATATTGTGCAACTATAATATAGAACCTTTATAATACTAATATTAATGAAGTAAGAAGTACCCATGTACTCCTCAAAGCTTATAACAGGACAATAACTTATGCTAAAGAAGTTAGACATTTATATAATCCGAAAATATTTGGGTACATTCTTCTTTTCCATTTTGCTTATTATCAGCATCTCTGTGGTGTTTGATATTACAGAGAAGTTGGATAGATTTATTGACAATAATGCTTCGTTGCAGTCCATTATCTTCGACTATTATGTGAACTTCATTCCTTACTTTGCGAATCTGTTCTCTCCATTATTCTCATTCATTTCTGTTATCTTTTTCACCTCTAAAATGGCATATAATAGTGAAATTATTGCTATTCTTGCTGGAGGAGTAAGTTTTAATCGTATGCTTAGACCCTATATTATCTCGGCTACATTAATTGGACTACTCTCATTTGTTTTAGGGAGTTATATTATTCCCCCAGCAAATAAAACACGTTTAGAGTTCGAGGATCAGTATGTTCAGAAGAAGAAGTCGGAGATAGCACGTAATGTACAGCTTGAGGTGGAGCAAGGAGTGATTGTATATATTGAGCGTTACGAAGAGAAACGTAATAGAGGTGTGCACTTCTCTATGGAGAAATTTGATGGTAAAAAATTAGTGTCGCGTATGACAGCTACCTCTGTTCAATGGGACTCAGCCTATAACTGGACTGTACGTAACTATTTAATTCGCGACTTTGATGGTTTATATGAAACCATCTCTCAGGGCACTTCTCTCGACACTATCATTCCTGTAGAGCCCTATGAATTCTTTATCACTACCCAACAAGCTCAGGAGATGAACAACATTGAGTTGAGAAACTATATCAATAAACAAAAAGAACGAGGCGTAGGCAATGTTCAAGCCTTTCAGGACGAGTACTATAAACGCTACTCCATGCCATTCTCGGCATTAATATTGATGTTAATAGGAGTATCGCTCTCATCGCGCAAAGTACGCGGAGGAATGGGTATTCATATTGGAATTGGTATTGCGCTCAGTGCATTATATATTCTATTTACCACTTTCTCTTCTACCTTTGCCATTAAAGGTACCATGCCAATACTTCTTGCTGTATGGCTACCTAATATTCTTTTCTTTGCTGTAGGGTTAATACTCTACTTGAAAGCACCTAAATAGAATCAACTACCGATGGGAGTATATGTATGAGAATAGCATCTACCATTTCTGGTATATAAAGCCACAAATGGTTTTGTTTATCTCTGTTTAATAATGTTCTTGCTCTATATGAAAGTGAGAACTAAAGGTTCAGCATAAAAACAAACATAATTATGTTATTAAGCGATTTTCAGAATCTATATCACCATCACCCCCACTTGAAAGCTATTTTAGCTTGGTATGAATCGGGGAAAGCAGGACATCTGTATGCACGTGGTCTTTTAGCTTCATCTAAAGCACTGCTACTTGGGGCACTCTTTGAAGAGCATAAAATGCCGATGCTCATCATTCTTGATGACGCAGAATCAGCAGCCTACTGTTATAACGACATTTCTCAAGCCATAGGTAAAGAGAAGGTAAACTATTTTCCTTCGGCCTACAAACGCTCCCCAAAACATGGCGAACTAGATACTGCCAATGCCATACTACGCACCGATACCTTAAGCCGTATTGCTTCGGGAAACCCCTACATTGTTGTTACAAGCCCCGAGGGTTTAGCAGAAACGGTAATCACTCAGGGAGAATTAGTTACACAACGCTTAATCCTTAAGGTAGGACAAGAGATTGATGTCACAGATCTTTCCGAGGAGCTTCATAGTTATGGCTTTGAACAAGTAGACTTTGTTTATGAGCCAGGGCAATATTCACTCCGTGGCAGTATTGTCGATGTGTTCTCTTTTACGCACGAACGCCCATATCGTCTAGACTTCTTTGGCGACGAAATAGATACCATTCGCACATTCGACATCGAGAAACAGCTCTCCTTAGAGCCTGTTCAAGAGATTGCCATAGTACCTAATGTTGCTCAAAATACAGGTGGAAAAACCATATCGCTATTAGAATACCTACCTGAAGATACCCTCATTGTGCTTCAAAATAGCACTTATACCTCCGAACGTATTAATCAAATCTACGACGAGACATTGGTTAAACGTAACGAAAAGGAGTTCTTACCCGATTTATTAGAAATACTCATTACTGGCGAAATATATAAGTCGCAATTAGAACGTTTCTCAATCATGGAGATTGGTTCTAAAACACACTTAGCTGCTAAAGAGGTATTAGAGTTTAATATTAGTGTACAACCACTCTATCATAAGAACTTTGACTTGGTGGCAGCATCATTGACAAAGTTTATGGAAGAGGGCTACGCACTCTATGTGGCCAGTGATAGCAAGAAACAAACCGACCGTTTGAAGGCTATCTTTGAGGACCGAGGCGATAAAATAACCTTTACTCCCCTACTACACACCATTCACGAGGGGTTTATTGACCACGACTTAAAGCTCTGTTGTTTCACCGATCACCAAATATTCGACCGCTTCCATAAGTTCTCTTTAAAGAGCGATGTGGCGCGCACAGGTAAAGTGGCACTGACCTTAAAAGAGCTCAATCAGTTTCAAATTGGAGACTATGTGGTGCACATTAACCATGGCGTTGGCAAATTTGGTGGACTCATGCGCCAAACCAACAATGGCAAAACACAAGAGGTCATTAAACTAGTTTATAAGAACGATGACATTATCTTCGTTAGTATTCATGGTTTGCACCGCATATCGAAGTATAAAGGTAAGGATGGCGATGCCCCTGTGCTAAACCGATTGGGCTCTGGTGCATGGGAACGCTTAAAAGAACGTACCAAGAAGAAAGTTAAAGATATTGCTCGCGACCTCATACTGCTTTATGCCAAGCGTAAAGCCCAAAAAGGTTTTGAATATACTCACGATAGTTATTTACAACAGGAACTTGAGGCCTCATTTATCTATGAAGATACCCCAGACCAATCGCGCTCTACTGCCGATATCAAGAAAGATATGGAATCTAACATGCCAATGGACCGTTTAGTTTGTGGCGACGTTGGCTTTGGTAAAACAGAAGTCGCTATTCGCGCTGCTTTTAAAGCTGTAACCGACGGAAAACAAGTGGCTGTTCTTGTGCCTACAACTGTATTAGCATTGCAACACTATAAAACCTTTACAGAACGTTTAAAGGAATTTCCTTGTAGAGTAGACTACATTAGTCGCGCTCGCAAACCATCGGAAGTAAAGCAAATAAAGGAGGATCTAAAGGAAGGAAAAATAGATATTCTTATTGGAACCCATAAAATTGCTGGTAAAGAGATTAAATTTAAAGACTTAGGATTACTTATTATAGACGAGGAACAGAAGTTTGGTGTCTCTATCAAGGAAAAAATTAAGGCCTTAAAAGTAAATGTTGATACGCTAACACTTACTGCCACTCCTATTCCGCGAACGCTTCAGTTCTCGCTCATGGGTGCCCGCGACCTCTCTATTCTCACCACTCCTCCGCCAAACAGATATCCGGTACTTACCGAAATACATACCTTTGACGATGAAATTATTAAGGAGGCTATTACACATGAAATGGAACGTAATGGGCAGGTATTCTTTGTCAACAACCGCGTACAGAACATCTATTTAATAGAACAGAAAATACGTGCCTTGATACCCGATGCACGTATTGCCATAGCTCATGGACAGATGCCACCCGAACAGCTTGAGAAAACAATATTAGACTTTGTAGACTACGAGTACGATGTGCTCATTGCAACCTCTGTTATTGAGTCGGGAATAGATATACCAAACGTAAACACCATCATAGTAAACAATGCGCATTTGTTTGGATTAAGCGACCTTCACCAGCTACGTGGACGTGTGGGACGTAGTAACCGTAAAGCCTACTGTTACCTCATAGCACCACCAAAGAGCAGTTTAACAACCGATGCCAGCCGACGTTTAGAGGCCATAGAAACCTTCTCAGACCTTGGTAGCGGATTCCATATTGCCATGCAAGACCTAGATATTCGCGGAGCTGGTAATATTCTTGGGGCTGAACAGAGTGGATTCATTACCGATTTAGGATACGAAACCTACCAAAAAATCTTGAACGAAGCCATGGAAGAGTTACGCGACGAAGAGTTTGCAGAACTATTTGCCGACAAGATTGAAGCCGACAAAAACTATGTGAACGACTGTACCATAGAGTCCGATTTGGAGCTCATGTTCCCATATTGGTATATTGAAAATGTATCGGAGCGTATGAGTCTTTACCGTGAATTGGACAATATGTCGCGCGAAGAAGAGCTCGAAGCCTTTGAAGCACGCCTAGTCGACAGATTCGGAAAGATTCCTAAAGAAGCTAAGAGCTTGATTCACGTAGTAAGATTACGACAATTGGCTAAGCGCTACGGTATTGAACGACTCATATTGAAAAATAAAAATATGTCGGCCCATTTAGTAGCAAACTCTAAATCGCCTTTCTATAATTCGCCCGAATTTGGAGTGCTGCTCAATTATCTCACCACACATCCACGTAACACACGCATTGCAGAGAATAAAGGAAGACGTATTATTACTTTTAATGGTATTGAATCTATTGAGCAGGCCTACGACCTATTCAAACATTTGAAAGATGATTAACAAAGTACATTTAAACAACAAAGCCCTCATATTAAGAGGGCTCTGTTGTTTAAAGATATAGAGTCAATTTCTCCATAAAGCAGTATTGAAGAAGTAATAA
>CAMTOX010000127.1 GCA_947074225.1 uncultured bacterium | reverse complement strand
GTATCAACTAAATAAAACACAAAACTAAGTTTTATTATTTGAAAAATAACTATTTTGAAAATATATCGAAACTCTATGAACTAAATATCGATATTTTACCATACGAACAAATTAAAAAGAAATATATGCGTGAGAAATGGGATTTCATTGAATTCTCAGGACTCACTACACCAAACTTCAACAAAAAAAGAAGCCCTGGAAGCTGTTCTTATAAAGGAATATATAAAGATGCGAATCAAAATGGAGACACTATTGCACTTTATATAAATTTAATGAGACGTCAAGATAGTAAGTATATGGAACATCCTGAAACAGGTTTAATTTCATACTCTAAGAATCCATGGCACAGAGTATCGTCGGCATTATATTACGACAATCAATTAATCTTAAGTAATGGTAAATTCCCATATTCTAAAAGATTTAATTTCTATAAAACCTGGCCTAATAGATTCTATCAAGAATATTTTGATGGTCACAAACACTATACACTAATGATGGATCCGCATAGGCGTGTAATAATATCAGAGGAAGCACATCCTACATGGCGACTCTATATTATTTTCATGACCTATATGTTTTGCATATTTGTGGCTATTGCATTCCTCATTAATCTATGGATTAATGGCGATCTCTTCAAAAACTATTACATGAAAGGTAGTATCTTTAATAAGCTAAAGAACTTCTTTATTCTATTTCTCTTTGTCTGTATTTTTGTTATTATGTGTATAAGTGTACATCAATTAATACAAAATAAATACGAAGAAAAAAAAGCAGATATCATGAGTAGTGTCAATTTTGTAAAATCAACAATTGAAAAGGAAATACATAATTGTAATACAAATGATTATAAGGATACATATCGTCGGGTAATGGATGAACTATACGAAAAATATGATTTACCTATTCATCTATACGATAAATCGGGAGGACAAATTTTATCTACATACCCATACTTAAGAATCAATAGAATTACTAGTCGGCTTATAAATCCAGATTACTTCTTTAGAGGTAATTATGAAACAGTAATATTAACCGAAAAAATTGGAAATCTCGAACACTTATGTGGTTATGCAACTTTATACGATAAGGATAACAATAATATTGGTTATATCTGTATTCCATATTATATGAGTTTAAGCAACTTACACGAAGAGATATATCGCTATATTCTTTTATTTCTCAATATCTATTTAGCCATTATAATGTTAAGTATTATCTTGTTCTATATCTTTACACGTAATATATCCGGACCGGTTAATGAAATTAGAACTAAGTTAGATAACTTAGAATTAGGAGGAAAAAATGAACACATTAATTATCCGGAAAATAGAAATGATGAAATTGGAGCACTGATAAAACAGTATAATAACTTAATTGACGACCTTGATGAGAAGGTAAATGAGTTAGCTGAAAATGAACGCGATAATTTATGGAGAGAGATTGCAAAACAGATTGCACATGAAATTAAGAACCCATTAACTCCTATGAAACTTGCTATACAGCAAATGCGTAGACTTAAAAATACCGACCGTTTCGATAACTATTTCGACACTGCAACAGAAATGCTCATGGGACAGATTGATAGTTTAACCAATATTGCAAGCGACTTCTCTAGCTTTGCACGTATGGCACCAACAAAATTAGTACCTGTAAATATTATTGATCGGCTTATTTCTGTACTGCATCTGCATATGAACAATGCCGAAGGAATTATTTTAGAATACGACAGTACAATATTGCATGCTATGATTATGGGCGATTCAGAACAACTCATACAAATATTTAATAACATCATTAAAAATGGTATGCAGGCTATTCCATCAGACAAAGAAGGCAATATTAAAGTTAGGGTAGAAGCCGATATAGAATACATTACCATTACCATTACAGATAATGGTAATGGCATTCCTGATTCCATAAAAGAGAATATCTTTAAACCTAACTTCACTACTAAGAGTAGTGGAAATGGTATTGGGTTGGCACTTGTAAAAACTTATGTTAATGCTATGGGTGGAGAAATCAATTTCGAATCGCAAGAAAATATTGGCACGACATTTACATTGATATTCCCACTTATTAAGATATAACATTAAAAGAGTCCGATAGGAAACTATCGGACTCTTTTAATATAAATAGATGCTCTAATATATCGCTATAGAGCCATTTAAATAATCACTCCTCTAAACGTCGTAACACTATAGCCGTACGGCTTGGTAAATAAAGCTTTAAGAATCCTTTATTGCGTAAATGAGTCTGTTCTGTTTGATGAAGTATGGAATCATCATTTAAAGCAAATCCGCCATATCTTTTATTGTCAGAATCCAATACAACCTCGTACGTACCCTTTTTTATTAAGATGCCATAGTCGGTGAAAGAGAGGGTAGGGTTAAAGTTATAAACAAACAAAAGATCCTTACGTCGGTAAGCAATTACTTGATCCTTTTCATTATCCCAAATCTTCTCAATAGGCCATTCATTAAATTTACGCTCTTTACTCACTAGCTTAATCATATCTTGATCGAAAGCATTTAAATCATGATACAGATACTCTTCATTATCGGCTAGACTCCACTGACGGCGTGCATACTTATGCGACCAATCATTACCCTCGCGTGGAAAATCTACCCATTCTGGGTGTCCAAACTCATTACCCATAAAGTTTAAATAGCCACCATTTATGGTCGATGCCGTAATAAGACGAATCATTTTATGTAATGCCACACCACGCGAAACAGCCAATGTTTCATCTCCTTTCTGCATATGCCAATACATATCGGAGTCTATCATTCTAAATATTAATGTCTTATCGCCCACTAAAGCTTGGTCATGACTCTCGGCATAACTAATCGTCTTTTCGCTATCTCTTCTATTTATCATCTCCCACAAAATATGGCCTACGCGCCAATGCTCATCGGGAACCTCTTTTAGATATCTAATCCAAAAGTCGGGAATGCCCATTGCCATTCGGTAATTAAAATCCATACCGCCATCGTCATAAGAAACAGCCAACTCTGGTAAACCGCTCATCTCCTCGGCAATTGTAATGCCCGAACTATTTAGTTGGTGAATTAATAAATTTGCCATAGTAAGATAACATATGGCATCGCCATCCTGATTCAAGTTATAATAATCGGAATAGTGATTAAAATCTTGTTCTAAACCATGATTGCGGTATATCATTGAAGTAACACCATCAAAGCGGAAACCATCAAATTTAAACTCCTCAATCCAATATTTACAATTCGATAATAAGAAGTGAATCACCTCGTTTTTATGATAGTCAAAGCATAAAGAGTTCCATGCCGGATGTTCTCTACGATCACCACCATGAAAATATTGGTAAGGTGTACCATCAAAACGGGCCAATCCTTCTACTTCGTTCTTCACAGCATGCGAATGGACCAAATCCATAATTACCGAAATGCCATGTTGATGCGCTTCGTCAATTAATCGTTTTAAATCCTCAGGAGTACCAAAACGAGAAGTAGGAGCGAAGAAACTAGACACATGATAACCAAATGAACCGTAGTAAGGGTGTTCTTGAATGGCCATTAATTGAATACAGTTATATCCACCCTGAACAATGCGTGGCAAAATATTCACTCTAAACTCTTCATAACTTCCCACTGCTTCACGTTCTGTTGCCATACCAATGTGACACTCATAAATAAGTAAAGGTTGCGTAGAAGGTTTGAATTTGCGTATTTTAAATTTATATTCTTGTTCTGGCATCCACACCTGAGCTGAGAATATATGTGTTACCGGATCTTGAACCACTCTTCGCGTCCAGGCGGGGATACGTTCTCCACTGCCACCATTCCACTCTATCAGCAATTTATATAAATCGCCATGTTTAATAGACTTCTCATGAAACTTTCCCTCCCAATTTCCATTACCTATGGGATATAAACGAAATTTATCGTCCTTTTCCCAATCATTAAAATCGCCTATCAAATAGATTGCAGTAGCGTTTGGAGCCCATTCACGGAAATACCAACTACGCTTTATTTTGTGCAGACCAAAATATAAATAACCCGTGGCAAAGTCCGACAATGTGATCTCACCGCCGTTAGTCAACTCATTAATCTTAGTTTGCACATATTCATGCCGTCCTTCAAGAGCTGCGCTATAAGGCAACAATAAAGGGTCATTTTGAATAATTTTTAATGCTGTCATTTGATAATATCAATTGTTCTTATTTTTACTACTACTTTCTTCTGCATTCCGATGCCTATGGCTGGAGCATGTGCATCGCTGGGAAAGAAGATTACAAAATTTCCTTTTGCCAATGGAAAAAACAGATCATAACAATCATTCCAAAAAGCAATATCTTTTTCACTATTGTAAGGTTGCGATACATTAACACACTTACTTAACGATTGCCAACCCATCATTTCATCTTCAAATAAAGGTATTTGAAGATCTATAAAAGATTGGTGACTCTCTAAACATACCGATTCGCGACGACGTAATTCTATTAAATCTATATTTACATATACAAAATCTTTGAGCAACTCATAACGACCTGCGGGCATTTCGTTTAAATCATGTTGCATCAAAAAAGATTTTATGATACTAAAATGAGGTAGGAGAGGAGCATAATCCTCTAACTTATCTAATGAATCTATTACCATGAAAAGTTACAATAGTATATGTGATTCTTTATCTGAAATATTATATTTCAAATAAAGAAATATTCAGGGTGTTCTAATAACAAATTTGTATATGGCTTCCAATGAAGAAGAAATAACTCCTTACATGAATATACACCTTAATTGGAATTCTCTTTGTAATGCCATTTTGCCAGGCATCATGCAATGTAAAGTGCTTAGATAGTAAATTGAAATAACAAATATAAAAAGACAATATTAGTCTAAAGAGTTAAATTTCTTATCTTTAATATTTAAAACGTCTCATTGAAAAAGAAACGTGTACTATTTCATACCTTTTATTAGACTATACATCTATTTATTTTGAACCCGACAAACGTTTCTCGTTCAATAAATATTTTGCTTTATTCTTATTGAGCTGATCTTCTAACGTGTAAATATCTTTCAATACCACACTCAATGCATAAGTTTCGCTCACTAATTTTCGTTCTAATTCATTCAAGTAATAGAAATAGGTTGTTGAACCTATTAAAGTCACTTTCATACGCTTATCGCTATGGTCGTACATAAACTGAGGTACACTGCCTAATACGGTAGGGTTAAACATCACTGTTTCATGATACACACCCATATCGTTATAACTATGAATATCGGCCGTTTCGGCAGTGGCTGTTTCTGCAAACATATCATCAACTGCAATTTTCATCCGATTAAAATTAATGACTTTACCCACATAATAGCTCATTAAATAAAAGTCGCCATGTTCGGTGGTATAAGGTTTCAAATAGCAGCGTTCTGCATTGCGTTCTGTACGCAACTGTGCAGGAACATAGTTTCCTACATCCTGATATTTTTCATCTTTTTCCAAACCAAAACCCTTAAGCATTGGCTGCAACTCCTGACGTTTAAGCACCAACATACTATCTAAATAGACACAATTGCGCGAGGACTCTATAACAGCAATACGCCAACTTATAGTATCGGCCGAGCGTCTATAGCTCACCAATTTCGGATAGCTCTCATGTAGAGAATCTAATAATAACTGAGCCTCCTGCAAATTGCCGGATGCATAACTCCTTTCTGCTTGGTTTAATAAACTCTTGGCTTGCTCTTCTTCACTCTCTTTACAACCAATCAACAACACGCTGAGTATACTCAGCCATAAAATAACATTAATTTTCTTGATCATCACCTGTTTCCTTCTCCTCATTGGAGTGAATTTCATTTAACAACATTAAAGCTCTCTCTTCATCATCTTCAAATACACACAAACGAATACTACCCACTGCAGGATCAAACAGAGGGGTTAGGTTAAAAACACTATCGTGTGTAATGAAACATGGAATACCATTCTCTTCTAACATCCTCATATCGTACTCTGCATTGATATTAGATTCGTACACTTTTAAAATAACAGTTTTGTCAGACATAAGATTATAGTTTAAATGATTAATAGTTCATAACTCCTTTCAAATACCTTATAGATCGGAAGAGCAAACGTCTGAACTCCAGTCACATTCAGAAATCTCGTAT